>JBGTHH010000179.1:0-3565 GCA_041746275.1 Pirellulaceae bacterium
CAACACGGTTTTCCCAACAAATGCACATAATCCTGCAAATCATGTCGACGAATCATGGCCTCCGCTCCCACGCGCAGTCGCTCGCCTTGGCGATAGAGGTGTTCGATGACAGGTTTGTCGCGATAGACCTGCATCGTGGCGATGGCGGCGGCCAAGGCGTGGGTCTCGGCTCCGTGGGTCGTCGACAACAGGAAGACCCGCTGCTGATCGTGCGTCAAACCGCCCCGCTCCATGAATTCGCGTTTGCCGACCAATGCCGACACCGAGAAGCCATTCCCCAAGGCTTTGCCGAAACAGGAGAGATCCGGCACGATCCCGTAGTACTTCTGGGCTCCGCCGTTGTGCCAACGGAAGCCCGTGATCATCTCGTCCAGAATGAAGAGTGCTCCGTGTTCATCGCACAGCCGTTGGACTTGATGCAAGAAGTCGTCGGCGGGATCTTCATACTTGGCCGGTTCCAGAATCAGCGCCGCGATCTGATCGGGATACTCGTCGAACAAAGCCTGTACGCTGGCGATGTCGTTGTAGTGGAAGCCGAGCGTGAGGTTCTTGACCGACGACGGAATGCCCGCATCCAACGGAGTCGTACCGATGAACCAATCGTCGGTCGCGAAGAACGGATGATCCGCGCAATAGGCCACGTGGCTACGACCCGTACAAGCTCGGGCCAGTCGCAGTGCATCGGACGTGACGGTTGATCCGTCTTTGCAGAATTTGGCCATTTCCGCGCCTTCGATCAGGCTGAGTAGCATCTCGGCACACTCGACTTCAATCGTGGCTGGACGCGTGAAGTTCGCGCCGAAAGGCAAGGTGCGCTGCGCGGCGGCAATCACCGGCGGATAGGCGTGTCCCAATCCAACACTGCGATTACCCATACCGTATTCGATGAACTCGTTGCCATCGACATCCCACACGTGACACCCTTCGCCCCGCGCGATAAAGCCGGGAGAGAGAATGGGATACTGATCATCCCCTTTGGCGTACGTATGGCAGCCACCGGGAATCAGTTGATGAGCTCGGGTACGCAGACGATCGGATAGTTCAAATTTCATGAGAGTCGTGCTCCAAAATTGAAGAAAGGGTCGAGTCACCACTGTCCAGGATCAGTGGGACGGATGCCGCCGGTGTGGGCGTATTGGTCGCGGTTAACCCCAAGGCGGACTCGTAAAGTTCGATTTGCGAGCAGGTGAACGCCCGCATATCGCTGCCAGTTTCAAGATACTGCCGATACCAGCGTGCGGTTTGTCGCAAACTCTCGTGGACGTTCCAGAGGGGCTTCCAACCCAGTTGCCAGAGCGCTTTGTCAACGCACAATCGCAAAATCGTGGCTTCATGCAGATGCCCAGCTTCGCTTTCGTCGCGCCAACTGCCGCACCGCCACTCGCGAAGAAACTGGTCGACGAAGTCACGCACGGGCAGTTCGTTCCCGGGCAGCGGCCCAAAGTTCCAGCCGTCACACAAGGTCAGGTCGTCGGTCGAGATCAACTTGGCAGCTAGGGTCAGATAGCCGCTCAGGGCCTGCAACACATGCTGCCAGGGGCGAAATGCATTGGGGCATCGAATCTCGATGGGTCGCTCCGCCTGTAATGCCTGGAAGATATCGACGAGCAAGGCGTGGGGCGTCCAATCGCCTCCGCCGATGACATTGCCAGCCCTGGCACTCGCCAACTTCACGCCATGCTGCTCGAAACGGCCCGCGGGGAAGAATGATTCGCGATACGAGCGGACCACAATCTCCGCGGCGCCTTTGCTGGCACCATACGGATCGTACGCTCCGAGAGCATCGTTCTCGCGATACCCCCAGACCTGTTCCCGATTCTCGTAGCACTTGTCGCTGCTAACGATCACGATGGCACAAGGGAGGCGGAGTTGACGTACGGCCTCCAGCAGATTGACCGTGCCCATGACATTGTCTTCGAAGGTTTCGCGCGGCGAGCGATACCCCTCAAAGACCACGGATTGTGCCGCGAGGTGCAAGATCACGTCCGGCTGACAGCGATCGATCGCCTGTCGGAGTGAGTCCAAGTCGCAAATATCTCCTTCGTGGTGGTGAGTCAGCGTTTCGCGTACCTGGGCGATCTCAAAGTGGTTGGGCTGGGTCGGAGGTGCCAGCGCGTAGCCTGTGACTTCCGCGCCCAAACGGTGTAACCATAGACTTAACCACGAGCCTTTGAAGCCCGTGTGACCGGTGAGAAATACGCGGCGTTGAGCCAACGAACTGAGGATGTGGTTCATACTTCTACCTCCCAGGAATTGGCCGCCGTGGTGGCCGACGAGTTCGACGCATGGTGTGGGTTAAAGTCGATGTTTTGATAAACGACGCACTTGAAATACGACCACTTCTGAGTCGGCAGCTCCGTCACGGGTTCGAGCCAATCGATGTTCGCCAGTCGGTCGTCGTAGTCGTGGGGAAACATGTAGATCAGGTTCAGTTCACGCGGTTCCCGTTCCAACGACGCATACAGTTGCTTCAGCGCGCCTTCCAAGACGGCACCCGTGAAGGAATTCAACAGAAAGACCGCCGTGACATCGCAGGGAACTTCATACGTGATCGCGTCGGCGTGAATCACTTGCACATCGGCACAACGCAGACGGGGTGCGATGCGAGAGATCTGTTGATTGGCCAACCGGGCGAGTTCTTCCGAGTATTCAATCCCCAAGACGCGCCGAAACGGGTGCTGGGCGGCTGCGATGACGACTCGTCCCAAACCACAGCCGTAGTCCAGGAAAGCCGTATTCGACAAGTCCGCGCCGAGATAGTTGAATACGATGGGCAAGCAGCGATAGTCGGTCGGTTCGTAACCGTTGTATTCACCGATATCCCGTAGATTGACGCCGTAACCATGTTCATCGGTATTAATACCCCAGCGCCATTCGTGCCAGCGCCAAGCGACTTGATAGACGGCCCAGGCGAGTGTATCGCGAAGCCCACGCTCACGGAGTCGCGTGCTCACACGCTTGGGCAATCGCGCGAGTTTGTGCCAACAATTCTTAATGGTCATGGTTCGATGTACCTCCCATCCGCCAAGTGCCTGGCAGAAACTTTAGTGATGTGAACTCGACTGCGGCCGTTACTTGATTGCGCAGTCGCCGATAGACGCGGAGCGGCCCGTGACGCAACGGCGTCGCGTACACGAAATCGCGTGTTCGATACCACGTCCCCCGCATCATTCGATACAGCAGTCGCTGATCCAGCGCACCCATGGCGACTTGGTTCGCGCCCGACATGAAGCGACGCTTAAGTTGGTTGTAGCCGCGACCGAGCTCGACGCGCCGAACGCCCTCTTGAGGCGCGCGACGAAAGAGTTGATCGTGCAACAACAAGCCCGGTGAATAAGTGGCAAAGTCCGGGTTGTAGGTCGGAATCCACGACGCCAGGACGTGGTCACCTTGGATTCCGAGATGAATGCCGAGCAGCTTATCGCCCGCCACCAAGGTGGACATCCGTGCCGCGAAGCCTGGCAGTTCCTCACCAAGCACTTGGTGTATGAGTTCTCGCACCCACGGCAAGGCATAAAGATCTTGATAACCGGCCGCAGCAAGCTGTTGTCGCTTCCACTGCAGC
>JBGTHH010000180.1:0-2545 GCA_041746275.1 Pirellulaceae bacterium
ACATCACACAGATCAGCACCGCCGCGCGCGTGACGGGTGGGCGAGCATCCGTGAGCAAAGCGTAAAACACGACGAGCCCGATAGCCGTGCAAAGCGATTGCCGACGCGATAGCCAGCCGACTCGTGCGATCATCCAAAAGCCCGAGGCTAACATTCCCACATGCAACCCCGAGATCGCCAACAAGTGGACGGTCCCGGTGGTCATGAAGGTCTCCATGCGATCCGCATCAACCTGCTCGCGAATTCCCAATAGAACCGCCGCTGCCAACCCAGCACGTTCACGATGCAGATAGTTCCACAAGTACGCGTCGCCGCGGTCGCGACAGGCGTAGAGCATCGCGCGCGGACTCCAAGCGGAAGCCGGTTGCACAACGCGTACACACCGCGTGGCATCGGCTGTCATCCGACACAGCATTCGTTCCCGGCGGAGACTCACAGCAAAGTCAAACTCGCCGGGGTTCAGCGGCGGAGTCGGTGCGGCGAACATGCCATAGATGCGTACTCGATCACCCGTGCGTACTCCGGTCAGTCGGCCGTTCACTGATACGCGCAACTGCCCCGACACCTCGCGCCACTGGGTTCCATCACGAGCCCGCCGCGCGCAGACCGTGAAGACCGAATAGTCCGCGGGCGGCAAGGTACTCAGCGGGTCCTCCGGCGGCGCGGCACGAAGACGCGGAGATGAACTTACGATCGCTTCGAGGCACAGAGGTTGAGGGACTTCCGTGGCGGCCAGCCCTAGCTCGTTGTCGCAATACAAACGCCAATGATGATGATGCCACGCGCCGCTTGTCGCGGCGATCGCCAGCACCAAACAACTCGTCGCCACGCCACGTCCCACGCGACTTCGCAACGTGTACCAAGCGATCAGACTAGCGATTGCCAATCCGATCCACAGGCCCCAGCCAAGCGAAACGAAGTGGTCAGCCAGCACACCTACCGCTGCCGCGACGAACACCGTCACCAACGGCTGATAGCGCGACGTGGCGAGATTGAACTCGCGCTCTGCCCGAATTCCCACCCGACTGCCCTCCACTGCCAAAGCCCAGGCAAATCGCCCATAATTTACCCCGCGAACGAGCGGCCTGCAAATCTTTTCTTCCTCGGAATTTTCGGTAACGAAGTACGGTACAACGGAGTGCGTGTTGGGCATCTTGCTTTCGGCTGCCCAATTCAGCCCGACCGTCGGCTACAATGCTGCTTAGGAACTGTCCCGAAATAAGTTCCGCAAATCGAAAGTAGCGGTTGGGCGCAAGCCCACCGGTTTTGCGAGACCGGACGGCTTGCGCCGTTCCGCTAAAGCGGGAATCAATTTCGGGACTAATCCTTCGCGAGTGTGCCGCGCGCGTCGAATCCGTGAACTTTTCGTTGAGGACCCCGCTATGGCTTTGGATGTCGTCGAGACGCTTTGCAGTTTGGTGTCGATTCCCAGCGTGAATCCCATGGGGCGGGACGATACCGGCGAAGAGTTTTACGAGTACCGCATGACGGAGCGTCTGGAAGCGATCTTCGCCAGTTTGGGATTGCCGTTCGAACGGCAGGAGATCGCGCCCAAACGAAGTAACATTGTCGCGCGTCTGGACGGCAGCGAGCAACTGCTCGTCTTCGAAGCCCATCAAGACACGGTGCCGGTCGATGGCATGACGATCCCCCCGTGGACTCCCGAGATCCGAGATGGCCGGGTCTATGGTCGAGGTTCCTGCGACATCAAAGGTGGCATGGCCGCCATGCTCGCGGCCGTTTCTCGATTGGCTGAGGAGCCACGTGGCGACCGTCCCACGATCATCATGGCCTGCTCCGTCAACGAGGAGCACGGCTTTAGCGGAGCCTCGGATATGGCTCGATTGTGGGCTGACGGCACGAGTTCCTTAGTGCCACGTTGCCCCGACGCGGTGATCGTCGCCGAGCCGACGCTGTTGAACGTAGTCGTGGCTCACAAGGGCGTCGCGCGGTGGCGCGTGCATACGGGAGGCCGTGCCGTGCATAGCTCGGCACCGCACCTGGGCGACAACGCCATCTATCACATGGCGCGCGTGCTCCATCTGCTCGAAGAGTACGCAAGGGATGTCGTCGCTACATTAGGATCGCATCGCTTGCTCGGCGGTCCCACACTGAGTGTCGGGTTGATTTCGGGCGGGATCAGTGTGAATACGGTCCCCGACGCATGTACCATCGAGATCGACCGTCGCGTCTTGCCCGGCGAAGATCCGCTGACAGCGCGGCAGCATGTGATCGACTTCCTGGCGGCGCGCCTGGCTCCGACGGTTCCCATCTGTCACGAGGATCCGTTCATCGCCACCGGAGGACTCGCCGATGGCAAGAACGCCGAACTGGCCCGTGCGGTCGGCCGCGTCGCGAAGGAACATGGCGCGCCCGGCGAACCCATCGGTGTCCCCTATGGCACCGATGCGCCGGCGTTCGATTCGTTGAATTGCCCCACTGTCGTCTTTGGACCCGGGTCGATCGAACAAGCCCACACGCGCGACGAGTGGATCGCGATCGAGCAACTGCAGCGAGCGACCGAGGTCTACTATCAACTGGGCCG
>JBGTHH010000181.1:0-2667 GCA_041746275.1 Pirellulaceae bacterium
AACGCCGTGCCCGAACCGTTCGTGTGCGACAAGGCGAGTCGTTTCAGGGCAAGTTCCGCCGCTTCTCTTACCAAGTAACTGCGATCCTGGAGAGCACCGTGCAGGGCCTCGCGACTCGTCGACGTATCGCTGCACGCCAAAGCCTCGGTGGCGACGGCGCGTAAGCAATGATCCGCATCGAACAGCAGTTGTCGCACCGACTCTTCCACGTCGCTCACAGCATTCATCGCCACGGCCATCCTCACGCCACGCACTCGGCGAACCCGCGAGTCACATTGCAACTCGGCATGCAAGTAGGGAACCGTTTGCAAGTCCACGCGTTTCACCAACCCGCCTTGGCTGACCCGTTCCACTTCGTCCAGCGAATCAAAGGTGGCGAGATATCTCGCGAAGCTAAACTCCGACAATGCCTCTCGAGCCGCTCGACAGACCTTTTCATGAGGGCTGTCTAATAACTCCACCAAGGTCGTCAACGAACCGCAGATCCCTCGCTCGCGAAGTTGTGGAGCCGCCAACGCTTGGACCTCGGTGTCCTCGTCACGCAGCGCTTGCACAATCAATTCGTTGACCTCGACGCCACGAAACTGTGACAATGCTTCGGCGGCCGCCCGCCGACCTTCCACAGATCCCCGCTTGAGCACAAATCGCACGACCTCAAAGACTCGCGTGCGATTCATTCCCGACTCCAGGGCCATGTGAATCGCTCCACATTGCTCTTCACCGTTCAGCGCCAACAGCAAGCTCAGGTCCTCGGCCATCCAAGCCATGGAATCGATGCGTTTGAGGTTTCGGCGGATGGGATCGGGGATCTCTCCGGTCATTCGTTTTGCGATATAGCGAACAAAACTGACATCCTTGCGGTGGGTCAGGACGTGCAATGCCGCAGCGGATAGCCGTCCATCGCCGAGAAACTGCAGCAGCAGACGCATGACGCTCTTTCGCGGACTGTGCAATAACAATTGCATCACGGCCACATGCGTCTTGTCGTGAACATGTTGCAAGATCCCGATGAGCCAGGAATTTCCCGGCTTGGCCAGCATCAACAGCGCTTCCAGGATCGCGCTGCGCTGATGATGGTCATAACGCTGCGCGGATTTCACCAGCGCACTGAGCGTCGTGGGAAGCACTAGGTGCGGATCGCGACGATTACGATAGTCGCGGGGCGCGGCGAGCTCGTCGGCCAACATCTCCGTAAGCAACAACAGGGTGCTGGCGGCCAGATCGGCTCCCGGACGAGCTTGGTCCTCGGCGACGACGATCAACGTGGGTAGCAAGTCATAGGCACGCATCCTCAGCACGGCATCGCAGGCATTCCGTTGGAACTGCTCTTCGGTACTCAGCAACGCCTCACGCGATGCATTGGCGAACTTCAACGGATGTTCGGCGGCGAGTCCCTTCCAGCGTTCGCTCAGCGTGTGCCAGCGGCGTAGGATCTCGCGTTGACCGAAGGGACTGCGGCGCGAAAGCAACGTTCGCAACGCACGCTCCTGAACCGTCTGACCGGGAGCATCCAACGCGGACAGCAAGACCCGAACGGCGGCTTCGTTTGGGGTCTTTCGCAACACCGCGAATGTGATATCCAGCCCCCGTTCCATCCCCGCTTTCTCCCATGCCCATTTCTTGTGTGCCATCCCTCGGCATCGTCAATGCTTCGCGAAGAATTCGCGTCGGAATCGGAAAAAACTGGCTGCCCGACGCCACTTGCCTCGTCCGATCCTTTTTACTCATTTAATCCGTCTTTACAGGCCGCAAGGCGAGCATCTTCGTTAGCATCCTGCAAAGTCGCACGCGCGGACTTGTCCGCCGGACGAGCACCTGAAAATTGCAATCTTGTAATCGCCAAACGGCACCCACGCTCACGGTTGGCGATCCCTTGATTTCACAGGCGCGAGTAGAGAGACTAGAGCTTACGTTCGAACGACGACCACGAACCTCCAAGGAACGAGCATGATGTCGCTGCCCATGACTGCGGCCCAGGTGTTGGATCGCGATTATTTGGAAATCCGCGCCAAGATTTTGGAGTTGGCGGCTTCGTTTGATCGGCTGCGGCGCGCCCAGGGCACGGTGGCGAGCGATCCGCGTCTCGCGCTGATCCACGAGGCCCTTGATATTTTGCAATCGGAGACCGACGACCGAGCCGAACAAGTTCAGTTGGTCTTTTCGCTGCACTACGACGATGATTGGCAGGACAAGTTCGAGCGACGCGCGACGATCTAGCCGACACGCTGCACCGACAAGTTCCGGTGATTCCATCCGCGATACCGATTTCAACTGGGAGCAAGCCTCACGATGTACTACCTCGATCCGCACATTCACATGGTCTCGCGCACCACGGACGACTACGAAACGTTGTCCCGGATGGGGTGTGTGGGATTGAGCGAACCGGCGTTCTGGGCCGGCTTTGATCGAGGCAGCGTCGAGAGCTTTCGCGACTATTTTCGGCAGCTCACGGACTTCGAGCGGAAGCGTGCGGCGCAGTTTGGCATCCAGCATTTCACGTGGCTTTGTATTAACGCCAAAGAGGCCGAGAATGTCAGCCTGTCGCGCGAGGTCATCGCGCTGATCCCCGAATTCCTCAAAATGCCGAACGTCCTCGGCGTCGGCGAGATCGGCCTCAACAAGAACAGCGCCAACGAGGCGACCATCTTTCAAGAACATGTCGATCTC
>JBGTHH010000182.1:0-6311 GCA_041746275.1 Pirellulaceae bacterium
GCGCGAGCGTGTGCTGATTCTGCGCGGCCGTGTGCCGAGCTTCTATCTGAAGCAAGTTGTGCAAACCGTCTTGCGCGATCTGTTGAGCGACGGCTTGGTCATCGATAACCGCGTGGAAGTGGATCGGACGTCATTGAGCAATCAAAGAGATTGAATGTCGCACGCATTTGCATTAGATCCGGATGCGCAAGCCAGAATGAACATGCTCCGCCACCGAGATAGGTTCACCACCGCGGATGCGCAGGGTTCCTCATGAAGATACGACGTGTGATAGTGGGTGCGGCCAAGGATACTGGAATGGGAACAGAAGACAGGAGAAATGTTCCCGACAGGAGCAATGTTCCCGGTCCATTACCATGCCGTCATGCAGCACCCGTATCGGCCGAAACTTTTGGCTTGTTTCGCTACGAAGAATCATCTCCGTTGTTCCCGTCGTCTGTGGTTGGCGAATCGAAATCGATTGTTTTGATGCGGCGCAGACCGACAATCAGCAGGGGCAAGTGCAACACAGCCGTCAGGCATACGACGGCAATTATTGAGGACACTGACGCTTCAAAGAGCATCGCTGCGGCCACGCCACCCATCCCCGCGAGCAGAGCTAGGATTGTCACTAGTTGAAGAGTCGCAACTGCTTTCCAACCGATCACGCTTGCGAGTGCTATCGTCAGAGCGTATCCTAGCAACCAGCCTCCGACGATACCTCCCACGATACAGGCGGCGAGACCGAACGAACCGGCTGACGACGGTGCCAAATAGTGCCCGCCAATGACCGCACCGGCCATCATCGAAGCGGCTGCGTTGAGCCCCCAGACTCGATCTTCGGTCCTATTCAAGGCTTGAACGTGCCTCCAACTTCCGCGGCCGCCTGCAGAAAGTCTCGTGCCTTTTCCCGCACCTGAGGATCATCATCGTGCAAGCATTTGGACACCGCTGCGGAGACTTCAGGGGAGAATGCGCGGGACTCAATCAGCCAACGTATCGCCAAAAAACGTTGAAAGCTATCATCGGAATCCAACTGTCGGACGTAGTATCCGGTTTGATTCGCAGTGATGTAGACGATCCAGCCGACTTCTCCCAAGACAGCGGTTGGTGCCCAAAGCAATAGGGCCCCTAGCAATGCTGTTCTCGCCACGGAACGTTCACGTTTACGCTGATCTGACGGTTCTGAATTCGCTGTACGCCGACCCGCGAGCGATCCAACCAGCAAAGCTGTCGAGAGTGCCGCGATGGCGATGCAGGACCAATTTGCGATGTGCAAGATGGGAGGCCCCTGTGATGAGGCTTTCAATGGAACGAGTACCCAAAGGGCCGTCGAAGTGGCTACACCTGTGATCGTTCCCACGGTGACGGCGATCGCCAAACTGGCTAGGCGTTGTCCGTGAAGCGATCCGCCCGCTAATCGTGTCGCGACCAACGCGGCAATGAGTGCGGGCGGGACGGATAGTATCAAACCCGTCGCAAGGCCGAAGCATATGTCATCGCGTACATGCAGCATGACGCTCAGCTCATTGCTGACGAAAATTCCGACCATAAACGGAAGCGTTAACATCAGCCACAAGTATCCGCTGAATGTGCCCGCCGCAGCCGCCGCGATTGCTCGGATAATGCCGTTTTTCTGCCACGTTGATCGCATGCTATTTCCTTTGCGACTGGTCGAGTTACGTGCCTACAATCTTTGCCAGAAAGCTTCCGCGCAGAAAACTCTTCTGTTTACTTCCGCTTTTTGACTGTGATCGACTTCCCGTAGCCGGAGGAGAAATCCTTGGGACGTTCCTGCGGCTTACCCAGGCAGCTCGTGAGCGTCTCGCCATCCAGGAGATAAATGGATTGCAATCGCACGACCTCTTTCCCGTCCTTGTCCTCAAGAATCAAATCCATCTGCTTCGGGTCGCCAGGATACAGCTCAATCCGATAGCCGTCCTTGAATGCTTCGCTTGTCTCCCCCTCGTATAAACGACCGCCTTTGATCGTTGTAAGCTGCCCGATTAACTTTTCAGTTGGTTTACCATTCATCTCAGCCTTAACAGTTTTCCATGTCCCTTCTAGGCGCGCCATTTCGGCCTTGATGACTACCACGGCGGAGTCCGATTCCTTTGCCCCAGCCTCCTTCAGCAGACCGATTACTCGATCAAATTTCTCCGGGGACAATTCCCGTCTTGCCTGCGCCGCCTGGAGTGGCGTTTCGGCACTTATCGTGTTCGCATTCACGTCGGCTCCATGCTCGATGAGCACTCGCACGAGATCTTCGTGCCCAACCTGGGATGCCCAATACAGGGCGGTGTACCCTTCATCAGTGCGTGCATTTACATCCGCCCCATGCTCCAGCAGAAGATCGGCTATCGTGGGATAGTTGTCGTACACGTCGCTCGCGAGGTCGGCGAGGGTCGGGGACTTCTCTGGCTCGGCAGCACCCATAAGAAAGGGGTTTGACCATCCCGACGTGAACATGAGCGGCGTGATCCCTTGGTCGGTACAGGCGTCGGCGTCGGCACCGCTCAATAGCAGGTATCGCACACGCTGAATGTTTCCCTCGACGCACGCCGCTACCAGCCAGCGTTGTTGGAATGGCCGTGTCACCCACCTCGCGCCAGCCAAAAGCACCAGCACGGCAATCAGTCCGAAAATGATGCGTCTGCGCCAACTTGAGCGACGTTGTCTTGTCGTCATCATGGTGTGGAATCCCGATCCGAGTTGCTGCTAGGCCAGAGGTTTTGCATGCAATTTGTGAGGTCGAAACAATCCCTGGCCCACAGCTCCACTCACCGCCAACGCGACCGCCGATCCCAGCCATACGTAGTATCCGATCAGCAGCGTGTTGTTCGATCCGCGAACCAACAGCGGGCCACATGCGGCACATATCGCGGCCAGCAGGCCAAGCACACCTGCCTTGATCCATTGACGCCGCACCAGAAGCCAGGCACCGATCCAGATCAAAGGATTTGCGAACCAGACGGGATTGAGCCCCAAGCAAGCCCCCAGACCGATAATTAACATAGAGATTCCGTAATTCGTCTCGGACAGCCCCAGCTGCGCCTCGTTATAGCCACCTGGCGTCGGGAGCGCCGGCAGGAACAAAGAGGTCGCGTAGAACAGTCCAACGATGATGGCGGCCACTTTGGTATACGTCACTTCGACTGAGGAAACTGACCGCGAAAGCTCAAACGGAGATGACTCGGCATCTGGTGAATTCACCACTTCATCCAACTGTTTTTGGTCACGGCCATCGTCTCCGACCGACTGAATCTTTCCGACAAACCAGACTCCCGCACCAATCACGAATCCACCGACTGCCCCGAGGAAAGCGCCGCTCAATCCATAGATCAGGATCCCAATCAAGATCATCCCCAGGGGCTTCATATTCCCGGTCGCTACGAATGCTCCAGCATGACCGCCGCAGGTCCAGCCAGCCATCGCGACAGCAACATAGAGCGCGCCGAATCCCGTGCCCAACCCTATGGGACTAGATTTTCTTAGCAACCACACGGTCACGCCCGTCGCGCCGCAAAAAACGAGCATCCCGATCGTCTGAAGAGCCCTGGAGATGTGCGGCGCCGTCGTGAACCAGCCGATGCCAAACCCCAATCCGGCGAGCAACAACAGACTTGAGACGATCGTCATGGCAGTCGGCGAGCGTCCGCGACGTAACGACCATCCAAGAGTTGCGAGCACTCCGGAGGGCAATTCTCTCCAGCCGAGTCCACGGCGGCGTTCAGGGGTTAGATCTGGGCCGGACATAAGCTCCTCTTTCCCGTTTGAATCCCGACAATGACTCGATCTGCGTCCGTTCAGTGGCTGCGGATCGCGTGGATGTGCTGCTCACGTTCCACCATCTCAGGACATTGTCGTCACCGGATGCCAGCAGTACGCTCGCATTCGGAGTGAACTCCAATAGTCCAATGCGCGCTGGATGTTGGATGGATGGCCCGACGCGCTCGCGCGTCGAGACATCCCAGAGAAAGATGTCGCGATCGCAGGCCACCACCAATCGCGTCCCATCGGGATTGAATGCGATTCGCGTAATTCGTGACGGATGGACCAGTTGCTCTCCATCCACTTCGCCGGTCGCCACATTCCAGAGGCGGATGACGCAGTCGTCGCTGCTTGTCGCCAACAGATCCCCCTGCGGAGAAAATGCCACCGTCGTGACGACACTCGCATGGGACAAACAGTGGCGCGGAACTACCGCACTTCCACCAGCATCGACTGAAGGAACTGTGAAGACTTCTCGACCGGCCGCAATCGCGATAAGTTCTCCACTGGAAGAGAACGCCGCGTCACGCACGAAGTCTGGGAGTTTCGGTCCGGAGAAGACCTTGTGGGCGGAGGCCAAGCTGCAGACGCTCACCCCTTCGAGGTCCGCATACAGCAAGCCTTCGCCAGCCGGATCGAAACGAAACAAAGGCAATCGCATGCCTTGTTCCAAGGCTCTTGGATTTGTTGGATGCACATAGGGCAAAGGCTCCCCTACTAGTTTCCCGGCGATTGTGTCATAGATCCATATTCGTCCCTGTGGTCCAACGATTGGAAACGCGGCAAGCAACAGGTGACGCGAGTCAGGGCTGAACTCCGCATGGAAGATCATCCGGATCGTGGAGGCCATCGCTGCGGCTGTCGCCGTGAGTGGAGTCGTTGGAGCCAGCGCGATCGTCTGCGACGAACCCGTGGCGACGTCCCACAATTCCACTTGCTGCGTGACGTTTGGTTTGCCCTCGTCCATTTGCGGTTGCCAACTCACGGCCCAATGGAGATCCGGTGACGTGACCAGTGGCGAATTCAGTTTTCCCAGCGACTGTGGGGTTCCAATCGGATTGGCGGTCGCAATGTTCCAGGTTTGCAGCCCACCTGGTCTTGAGACCGATCCATGCCAGGCAACACGGGCCGTGCGCTGCCTTTCATCGACGACGACTCGAGACACGAGTCCGGGTATCGGCCATTGCTGCTCCGGTTCCCATCCCGTGCCGACCTGCCAGGATCTGACGACGCCATCGGCGCTGGCAGTCAACAGTGTTTTGCCCCGGGAATCGAATGCCAAGTCGGTGGCTGGAACGCGTTGCGGCAAGCGACTGCCGGGTCGGTGACTGGCATGTGGATCGCCAAACTGAATCGTTCCATCGGCATCGGCTGAAACGAGCAACGGCGCACTGGGCGAGAAGCGGACGTGTGTCACCGGGGCATCGTGGGTAAACTTGACTCCGGTGGGAAGTCGAGTCGTCAAATCCCACATGACGACGGATCGGTCCGAGCCTCCCAGCGCCAGCAAAGTGCCCTCGCGATTCGTGTCCAGCGAGAGAACTTGTCCGGGGTGCGATAGGGGTTCTCCCAACGTCTCGCCGGTCTGGGCATTCCACAGGAGCACCGCGCCCCGTTGGACGTAACCTTCGCCACCGCCGAGTCCGAGCAACACCGTGGCACTATCTGCGCTGAACCCAACGCAACTGATCCAGCCCTTCGTCGTCAAGGGCTCACCCACCGGCTGCAGCGATTTGGTGTCCAGCAGCCAGGCAATCCGCTTTTGCCGACTCGCCGCCAACAGCCGGCTGCCATTGGGACTCACCGCCAGATGATCAATCGCCGCCATTGACCGGACTTGCTTCGGAAGAGGAATTTGCACCGGCATCCCGACGGACTGACCTGTTGCGAGGTTCCACCGATGCAGGCCCCCCCGCGAAGTGCCCACAAGCAGAGTCGTCTGGTCCGGGAGGAGTGCCGCAGCGGTAAACTGAACCTGTGGTGCGAGGCTCGACAGGATCAAGGGCTCGCCAATTGGCTGCTGCCGCTCGATGTCCCACGCACGGCACTCGCCCACAGGCGAACCATCGCGAGCGAGCAGTAGTACCGCGCGGTTTCCGTCGTGCGCCGTTGCAATGCCAGTGACTGCGGTGTCGTACTTCTGTTCCCCCAGCAACCGATGCAGTTTCGATTGCCAGAGCGACAAATTGGCGCGGACGACTTCTTGCAGGTCGTCGTTCGGCCCCTCAAGCGCATCCGTCAAATCGAACAGGCCGTCAATCACATAGCCTTGCTCCAACCGGATCAGCGCCTTGTCCAACTGCAACCGCGAATTGAACTCTCGCAATGTCACATTGGCCGTCCGCTCGGCCTCGGCAAGCTTTCCATTGTCTTCCGCTAATCGTTCGGCGAGGCGTCGCTTCTCGTCGGCGTCACGACGTGCTTCCGCTTCCGACTTCGCCGCAATTTGCGACTGAACGCCAAACCATGTGGACACGGCACTCCCGGCCAGCATCGTCACGACGACGGCGACAATCAGTCCCGACACGACGGGATGACGTCGGACCCATTTCACGCCGCGC
>JBGTHH010000183.1:0-2278 GCA_041746275.1 Pirellulaceae bacterium
CAACATATCGAACAGGCGATCTTCGGTGTCGAGCTCCGTGGTCGCCAGGAAGACCATCGCTCGTTCCACTTCGCCGCGAATGCTGAGATAACGCACGTATTGAACCAGGGCTTCGATTTCGTTATCGGGCAACACCTTGAACGAAGGCATCGCCGTACCGGGAATGCCATCGACCAGCACACGTTTCAGATCCTCATGTGTGGGCTTGGAACCCTTGGGAGTGGACTTGAACTTGAAGACCCCCATGCGATAGTCGCGCGGATACGGATTCAGGAAGGCCGCAGTAGGCCCCGCACCATCGCCCGTAACGCCGTGACAGTGGGCACAGTGCTCGCGATACAGCCCTCGGGCGCGACCGCGTTCGTCGCTGCCGACCGGACCCGCCGCGAAACTTATTCGACTGGAGTCAAGCACCTTGGCAGTCTCGACCTCGCCCAGTTTGGGCACATTCGGCATATCGGGCGTGCCGAACAAGCCAGCCATCACGTCGGCTAAGTCGCGTTTGCGTTGCACCGAGAATGGCTCTTTCGATTCGCGTTCCTGCTTGAGGATGTACACGGCGTTTTGGCTAAAATGAGCTTCCGTGGTACAGCCCACGACGGAGGCCAGCAAAGCCGCGATGAGCGTGGTGCCGAGGAAACGGTGCATGGGTGTCTGAAAAATATTCATGATCACGTCGGTGTTATTGGAAAATAGTAGCATCGATGACCACATTCAATTCGACTCGTTCACCATTGGCCAAGGTTCGGGTAAATCGCCCCTTCGACCATTTCGCCGCGCTTCCGTCCACGGTCACTGCCTGCACGAAACCGGCTTTCTCTTGCCAGACGCGAAACTCCAGCGGCACTCCCGAGGGGAGATTGGGAATTTCGAAACTGCCATCGGCCTTGGTGACCGCGTAATAGGGATGATCGCACACCATCATCGAGGCTTTCATCCAAGGGTGAATCGCGCACGAGACGCCAAACGGCGTGGGCGAAGCAGCACCTGGCTCGTACATGGCATAACCGCCTGCAGGAATCAGAATGTCTTGAGCCTTCGCGCCTCGCTTCGACGCCAAATTGGTGTTGTGGCCCACTGGATCACTATTGAGCACTTTCAGGGTTTGCGTCGACCACATGACGCCCACCCGCGTCAGGAAAATGCAATTCTTCTGATCAAACTCCACCTCGGCCGTTCGCAACTCCGCATAGGAATCGTGCAACCAGGCTGGGTTATCCGTAGGGATCGTGCTGGCTACATAGATGAGCACGTTTTGCAAACCATTGTCGGGTCCGACCAACACCGCCTCGTCCAACACCTGCCTGCCGCCCGGCGCGCAGACTTCCACGTCCTTGTCGACCGTGAGGGGAGGATTGACGGGAGCGGCTCCCGCAACGGAGATGCGCCCCGCCAAAGTCGCCCAGCCATCCGGGTCGCCTAACGTCTCCACAGCGCCTTCGCCGTCCCCGGCCACACCCTCTTCGAGAGCGCCGCGGGCCGCCAACATCGTCGTAGAACTGACAGCCGCCGAAGGCGGAAGTCCACGCTGACAACCACACAACAGCAGCGATAAGCCACTAGCCAGACACAAGTAAAGAGGTCGTTTCACAGACATGAAGTCGTCTCACTCACCATCCACAACAAACACCCCACCGACAGCGCCACGAACCAATGGCAACCACACCACACACGTCCATTCGGGAGGAACCATCCTAGGGCTTGTACTTGATTTCACCCAGGTCATTCATACCGGACTTGATCGTCACATCGAGCCGTCCGCGTTTCCATTCCGTTGCTTTGCCGCCTTGCTTGACTTTGGCCACGTAACCACCGGCCTCATGCCAGAACTGGAAGGTCCATTTCCCAACCGGAAGGTTCTTAATCAGCAATTGACCATCTTTGTCGCTGACTGCCATGTAGGGATTGTCCTGCACAACCAACCAACCCACCATCCAAGGATGGATGTTGCAGGCCACTTTGGCGGGCAAACGTTCGGCTTGCGTCAACTTCTGCTCGATCTGCCCACCGGAAGGAATCAGAACGTTTTGCGGAGGGTTGCTGAACGTCGAATAGTTCGTATTGTGCCCCACGCTATCCGTATTCTTCACGACCAACGTCTGCGTCGTTTGCAACGTCACAACATGCGGCTCGAAACGGCACATGTTATTGTCGAGAACCACCTTGGCCGTCCCACTCTCCGCATAGTCGGGATGCACGGCGGGAACCGCTCCGGTTCGTGGTGTGGGCAGGTAAGCGATGACGTTCGCTATGCCTCCATTCGTCTTCTTATTCACAA
>JBGTHH010000184.1:0-6969 GCA_041746275.1 Pirellulaceae bacterium
CGGCGATCAAAACCATCGCCGTTTATCATGAGTGCAGCCACTATATCCTTGGTCGAACCTCGGCTCGTGTTGTCCTTGTTCGGAGCCCGCGACCAGCATCTTCGGGTACTGCGAAACGCTCTGGGAGTTCAGATCTCGCACCGCGATGGGGAAGTCCATATCGCGGGTGAGGAAGCGGCGGTGGCTCGGGCCACCGAGATCCTGGAACACCTCAAGGATTTGGCGGAACGACGCGGAACCGTGACTCCCGACGATGTCTCCGGAATTCTCTCTCGCGTGAATGGTTCCGCTGGCCCCTTCGTCCAAGAAGCGATAGAAGTCATTCATGCTGGTCGCATCATCCGACCGCGTACCGCCGGTCAAGCGACGTATGTTCAAGCGATTCGTCGGCACGACATTACGTTATCGATCGGTCCGGCGGGATCGGGCAAGACTTACCTCGCGGTCGCACTCGCGGTCGAAGCTTTGAAGCATCATCGGATTCGCAAGATCGTCCTGGTGCGTCCCGCCGTCGAAGCTGGCGAGAGCCTAGGCTTCTTGCCGGGCGATTTGCAAGCCAAAATCAATCCCTACCTGCGGCCGTTGCTCGATGCGCTTCACGAAATGATTGACTATGATCAGATTAAGCAGTTAATGACCGAGGACGCGATTGAAGTTATCCCGTTGGCTTACATGCGCGGCCGGACGCTGAACGAATCGTTTATCATTCTCGACGAGGCCCAAAACACGACCGTCGCACAGATGAAGATGTTCCTGACCCGCATGGGCGAAGGCTCGAAGATCGTCATTGCGGGCGATACCACGCAAGTGGACTTACCCCCACATACGCGGAGTGGGTTAATCGATGCCATGTCACGACTGGCCGCCATTCGCGGAATTGCTCAGATTCAATTGTCGAGGGCGGACATTGTACGACATCGCTTGGTTCAGGAAATCGTTGCCGCCTACGACGAGACACCTCGGCAAGGTAAAACGTCGCGGCACTGAACTGCGGCCAATCGCCTGGGCGATAGGAAACCCGGTTTGCTAGGAAACCATGTCAAGTAGCAAGTCCACCTCGACCGGCACCCCACGCCTGAAACGCTCGGATCTGGCGGCCGGAATTCGGTTGCCTCCCGGGCAGTTCTCGCGATTCGCGGTCTACCTGCGCCGTCCGGACGTGCTCAGCCGACTTGGTCTCTGCGGTTTGGCCGCCGTGATCATGTGGGCGGCGACGCAAGGCTGGGCTCGTCCCTTTGCCTTTACCAGCGGTTACATCCCGCCGCGGGACATCGTCGCGCGGCTGGATTTCAGCACCGGCGAATTGGATGGTCCAGAGAACGAGCGGCGGCGACAACGCGCGCGGGCTCAAACGGTGTGCGTCTATCAGCATGACGTGCGCCCCTTGATCGAACTGCGTAGTGCCCTGAAGAATCGCGTGTTTCAAGTCACGCACGGCGAGTCGTTCGAGAATCTGACCGAAAGCGATCTTCAGGCTTGGCGGGAGTTCCTACCCACCACGGACTCGATGGACAACGAAGAGCAGTTCTTCAATGATTTCCGCCGTGCCCTCGCCGACGACGCCGAATTGGAAAAGTTAGAGCGGGCGATTCAAATCGCGTTCGCCGACTTCGAGCGGGACGGACTCTTGGTTCAATTGGAACACCAGTTCGAAGAAGGCAGCCAGACGGCGATCCTGGTTCATCCCGTAGGCCGTGAGGACTTTACGCACCGTGTCGACGTCACGCAGGTGCGGATTGCCCAAGCCACGGCGAATTTGGCAACACGTTTGCGCGACGGCTTTAAGGCCGCTGGCTTGCCGGAAGCCTACCTCGACACGATGTCCCAGCTTGTCGTGAACTGGATGACGGCCAAACGGATTCCCCCCACGCTGAAGCTTAATACCACGGCCACCAACAAGGCGCGGGATGACGCTCAAAATCAGATCGAATTGGCCACGATCGACTACCACGTCGGCGATCGGTTGGCCATCGCGGGCAAGCCCCTGCATTTGCAGGATGTCAAGAGTCTCGAAGCCGAACATAAGACCATGGGCAGCAACTTGCGATGGAGCGAGCGGGTGCGCTACTCGATTGCCCACTTCGGCATGTACGTGGCTATGTACGTGTTGTGTGGCAGCTATTTGTACTTCCATGAGCTCCGCTTGCTGACCGACACGCGGCGTTTGGCCACGATGCTGGGCCTGGTCGTCAGCACCGTTGTGCTTGGCTGGTTGGCGGCCCCCGATCCCTGGCGTGCCGAGATCATCCCGATGACACTGTTTGGGATGACGGTGTCGATTGCCTACCAACGCGAACTGGCATTGCTCCTGTCCGCCGCCGTTTCCCTGGTGGTAACGCTCAGTGTAGGACACAGTTTACCCGAGTTCGTGATTCTGGTTTCCGCTGTGTTTGCCTCGATCTTGCTCGTCGGCCGTATCCGTAGTCGAACGAAATTGATTTATGTCGGTCTGGGCACTGCCATGGTCGTGGTGCTCACGGCACTGGGTGTCGGCACACTCGTAGGCCAGGCGTTTGGCTGGTCGGGCAACGAACCCTTTGTCGAGTTTGCCCCCTGGGCCCAGGGCCAGTTCGCGTTGTGGTTGCTACTGGGATCGCTCTGGTTTGGCTTCTGTGCCGTCGTCGCCGGCATGTTGATGACGGGGTTGCTCCCATTTATCGAGAAACTGTTCGATGTCCAGACCGACATCAGTTTGCTGGAGTTAGGCGATGCCGCGCATCCTGTGCTGCAGGAGTTGGTCCGCCGCGCTCCCGGAACGTATAACCACTCAATCAGTGTGGCCTCTATCGCCGAAGCGGCCGCCGAGGCCATCGGGGCCAACGGACTGCTGTGTCGGGTGGGTGCCTATTTCCATGACATCGGCAAGATGCTCAAACCGGGATACTTCATCGAGAATCAAGGCACCTCGGGCAACCGCCATGATACCCTGATGCCCGCGATGAGCACGCTCGTTATCATCGCCCATGTCAAGGATGGAGCCGACTTGGCCCGCCAACATCACTTGCCGCGACCCATGATTGACTTCATCGAGCAGCATCACGGAACAACCTTGGTCGAGTACTTCTATAACCAAGCCGCCAAGCAAAGCGAGGCCGATCCCAACGCGAGCGAAGTGGACGAGACGAGTTTTCGGTATCCGGGCCCCAAGCCTCAGTCCAAGGAAATGGGGGTCATGATGCTCGCCGATGCCTCCGAAAGCGCCTGCCGCACGCTGACCGACCCGGCACCCTCACGAATTGAACACTTGGTCCACGAGATCGTCATGAAACGTTTGCTGGATGGACAGTTCGATGAATGCAATCTGACACTCGGCGAACTCTCGATCATCGAGGAGAGTATTGTCAAGTCGCTGACCGCCGTGTATCACGGACGCGTTAAGTATCCCAATCAGCAAACCGCCTAGGTACCTCGTAGGGAGTCGCTGTGATCAAGGTTGAGGTAGCGCATGGACCATTCAATCCGCTTGGCGATGCGGCCGAGGTGACGCGAGCGGTGGAACTTATTCTCGAACGCGAGGGGGTCGTCGACGCCTCGATCAGCATCGCGATCGTCGACGATTCGACCATTCATGCCCTGAACCGCCAGTTCCTAAGCCATGATTACGCGACGGATGTCTTGAGCTTTCTGCTATCTGAACCGGGAGAAACGCTGGAGGGGGAAGTCGTGATTAGCGTCGATACGGCGACTCGTCAAGCCGCTCGCTTTGGCTGGCAGACGAAGGAAGAACTGCTGCTGTACCTGGTTCACGGGCTCTTGCACCTTGTCGGTTATGACGATACCACCGCTGCCAAGCGGGAGGTCATGCGTGGCAAGGAACGCGATTATCTCACAGCCCTTGGGCACGCTCCTCGCTATGGGGACGAGTCCGTCGGTCCTGGGACTCGAATGAGAGTGGAAAACATGCTTCAAGGAGAATCGCAGGCGTGAGCTGGGTGATCCTGAGCATCCTGGCGGTCGTGGGCATCGCGTTGACCGGTTTCGCTGCAATCGCCTTGCGAGCCTTACGCGAGTTCTCACGTCGCGAGCTTGAGATTTACTCTCGTCGCCGCAAACGTAGCGATCGATTCGGCGAGATTCTGGATGGCTACGAGGAAACTTCGCTTGGCGTCGAGAGCCTGAAGTTCCTTGGTGCCGCCGAATTCCTACTGGCATTCTACTTGGCCATCGTCCAGGGGGTTGGCGGTGCCGAGCAAATCGGGCTGGTCCAATTTCTGGCGATCGCCGCCGTGGGCTCGATCGTGTTGCTGGCCATGACCACGTGGATCCCCGAGGCGGTGATCGAGCTGGGAACGGCTCCCTTCCTGTTTCACAGTTGGCCAGCCTTGCGGCTGATCGCATGGGGACTGTGGCCCTTTACGCTGGGAGGTCGCATTTGCGCTGGGTTGTTTCGGCGTTTGGCCGGCCAGATTGAGGAGGACGAAGACGTCGAGGAGGCGTTTGAGGACGAAATCCTTTCGATTGTCACCGAAGGCCTACACGATGGCGTTCTTGAACAGCAAGAACGCGCGATGATCGAAGGCGTCATCGAACTCGGTGACCGAGATGTGTTTGCGATCATGACCCCACGCAGCAGTCTGGATGCCATTGATGTCCACATGAGTTGGGAGGACGTCCAGGCATTCGTCATCAAGGTGGGACGGACGCGCATTCCCGTTTATGAGAATACGCTCGATAACATCGTGGGCGTGCTCTATGTCAAGGATCTATTTCAGGAATTTTCCACTCCGGAAAGCCAACCCGGCAAGGAGCTGCGCAACCTTCTTCGCGAGCCCTGGTTCGTCCCCACCACCAAGCCGCTCGACGAGCTGCTCCAGGAGTTTCTAAGAACTCGCCGCCATTTGGCAATCGTCGTGGATGAATATATGTCGGTTGCGGGGGTGGTCACGATCGAGGAGGTGCTTGAGGAAATCGTCGGCGAAATTGTGGATGAATCCGACGCGGAGCTTGTGGAGGAGTTCATTCCGATCGACGAACAAACCGCCGAGGTGCTGGGGAGCATCCACTTGCATGTGGTGAACAATCGGCTGGGGCTCGATCTGCCCGATTCCGACGAATACGACACGCTAGCGGGCTTGGTGATCGCCGAACTTGGCTACATCCCAAAACAGGGTGAATTCATCCAACTTGAGCGAGCCGTGGTGACGGTGCTGGACGTCACGCGCCGCCGCATCGAGCGTCTTCGCATCGAGCTGGTCGAAACTTCGTCGCAAACTCTGGATGCAACGTGAAGCAAACCCAGATCGTTCCCAGGCCAACTATCGATCATGACGATTAGCTAAAGTTTGCCGATGGCGTAACCGATAACGGATCTGGCGGTAACTGTCGGTTTTCACCAAGACGCGAGCTCTAGCTGTTAGTGCTTGCCTTGCAACGAGTTACGGCCAGGTATTAGGAATCGGCGCGTTGATGATCCATAAGTCGAAGCCGCTAAGACACTTACGTCGAATGAATGAAATACGGTTCCACCCCGAAACGCGAACCAACGGCCACTTCGCACGCTCCTCGAAAACGCTTGACCTTGACTCTAATGCTTACGCTATTTACACTTGGAACTCGTCGGCACCGTTAGCGATGGCGGTTTTTCAGCGGAACGCGGGGTTGCTCTGGGAGAGTCAAGTCGTGACCAAAAAAGAGATCGTCAAAACGATTTCCGAGGAAATTGGCATGACCCAGCTAAGGACCAAGGAAATCGTCCAAAAGACGTTCGATGCCATTGTCGAAACACTGGTCGACGAGGGACGCATTGAGCTACGTAATTTTGGCGTGTTCGAGGTTAAAAAGCGGGCGGCACGCAAGGCGCGGAATCCGCGTACGGGTCAACGCGTGGATGTGCCCGAGAAGTATGTCGTGACCTTCAAGCCGGGCAAGGAGATGGAAGAGAAAGTCCGCGAGTTGGAGCAACGTGAGGCCGCTGCGGCGCTTCGTGCTGCCGAAGCCAAACGGATTGCTGAAGCGCGAAGTGCGGCTGAAGCCAGAAGTGCTGCGGGAGAACCATACCCGTCACCTCTGCAATCGCCGTCACAAGCATATGGTAGTTCCGGGTTTCCGGGAGCTGGTAACTAGTTTGACTGGTTCGAGTTGCCTTGCCAGCAGGCCTGAAGCTGGTGTCCCTTCAAGTTTGATCTTTTCTCGTTAGCAGGCAACAAACGCGTTGCCACGGCAGTTCCAACTGCCACCTTGCGGCCTGGATGGCCGTAGTCGTCTCATCATGGAGGAGTTCTGATGCGTCGGATCTTTTGCACGCTTTTGCTGGGCTTAGTGCTTAGTTCTAGCGTGGGGTGCTTTCTTCCGATCTATTCCGGTGAACCAACTCGGCGAGCTCAACAGTTGATCTTCACGTCCGAAGATCTCCGGTCGTTTGTCGACATTTGGGAACGCGTTTGGTTTCTCGATCAACCCGACCACATGACGCCGCAACGCGTTCATGGTGGTGTGATCTAGCGTGCCGACAGCCGTGATTGAAGCCTTTTCCCTAACTGCGCTGGAGATGCGCGCCGAGCCACCGTTCCGTCATTGTTCCCGTGCTCGAACACGGCTAGATTAGGTCAGTCATTCCTACCGCTGGCTTAAAAAGTTCTCATGACGGACACTTCTCTTCCCAACGTCGATCTGGTCGTGCGTCTGGGACGCCTGTACCTTGCGAACCCGATCCTGGTCGCTTCGGGTACCTTCGGCTACGCTCGCGAGATGGAGCAGCTTGTCGAACTTAACCGTTTGGGTGGGTTGCTTCCCAAGACGATTACTAAAGAACCTCGACCCGGCAATGCCCCGTGGCGCACCGTCGAAACCGCCGCCGGATTGCTGAACTCCATCGGGCTCGACAACGATGGCATCGAGGCTTTTATCTCGCATCACCTCCCGTACCTGGCGGGAATCGGCACGGCGGTCATTGTCAGTATCGCGGGGCGTTCCCAACAGGAGTTCGTCGAATTGGCCAGTCGCCTGCATCACGAGCCAGGGATTGCCGCA
>JBGTHH010000185.1:0-2537 GCA_041746275.1 Pirellulaceae bacterium
TTGTCGCGAAAGTCGAACCCCTCGGTAATGAAGAAGGTGGCTCCGAAACCAAACCGCTTCAGGATCGGCCGCACGATGGTGTAGTGCGACTTGGCCGAATCATCAAACGTCAAGACAACGAGCTTGTCGGGAATCGGCTCCACCCCCACTCCCACATTCGACAACAGCAGGGTCACGACGATCAGGGAAAGGTTGAGTCGGAGCATGGCAGGCTCATGAGCTTTTGAGGAAGGAAATTTTTCAGAGGCGATCGAATTCACAGATTAACATGCACTGCGGGCATCGTCGAATGGCGAACTTTACCAAGCTGTCCTGTCACGTGCCACGTCTGTCGCGGGCCTTTCGTCGAGCCCACTGCCACTGGCTGAATTACTCAAAGCACCGAACGCAACATGTGTCAAGGCAATAGCTTGCGCACGTAGTCGCGGAAACTCCTCGAAAGCCTGCTCAGTTTGCGGGATGGGCAATTCGGGTCAGGGAATTCCCCACGTGCATAAAATGCTCAAGGTTACAGGAGGGATAGGCTTATAGGATGGATGTCACATGTTAGTGCTCTCAAGAAAGAAGAATGAAAAGATCGTCATTGGCAATGACATTGTCATTACCATCGTCGATGTTCGTGGTGACAGTGTGCGGATCGGCATTGATGCCCCTGTCGAGATTCCCGTCCATCGCAAAGAGGTCTATCTCGCTCTCCAACAGGCGCTCCTCGCGCCACCGCCCACGACTCCCGAGGTCGTCGACGAATGCTAGTGGGTCTCTCTCCATGAGATGACTTCAGCATCGGTTCTTGCTCGCTGCTGGCACACGTGACGTGGCAACGGTCGTATCGTAGACTGTCAATCTGTTGCCAACCCCATGCAGTCCTGAGGAGCGAGGTTTTGGAAGTCACGATTCGACGCTATCGACCTGGAGATTTGGAGGCGATCATACGGCTCACCGTCGAGGCTTTTGATGGCGTATCGATCGACCGCAACATGGAGCAGCAGTTCGGTGTCATCAACGGCCGCGATTGGCGTTGGCGAAAGGCGCGGCATATCGAATTCGACGTGGCCCGCGATCCCGACGGAGTTTTCGTGGCGGAAGCCGCGAGTCAGGTCGTGGGATATATCACGACCTTTCGCGATCGCGACGCGGGGATTGGATGGATTCCCAATCTAGCAGTCGATGCCGAGCTGCGTGGACAGGGACTCGGTCGCCAACTGATTCAACACGCGCTCGACGAGTTTCGTCGGATCGGTCTGACCCACGCCCGCATCGAAACACTCGCTCAGAACCCGGTCGGCCAAAACCTCTATCCCTCGTTGGGATTCCACGAAGTCGCGCGGCAAATCCATTACGGCATGGCGCTGGATTCGCCAGAGGACGAATGAGTTTCGCGCGCTGCATCGTTCATTTTTGGGCTTGCATTTCGAACGCAGTCGAACGCGCGAAGCTTACAGCGCGGTGGCGGCAAAGGTATCGCCTTGTCGGATATCGCCGGTTTGAAAACCGCGTCGAAACCAGCTTTGACGTTGCTTCGAAGTCCCATGCGTGAACGAATCGGGAGTCACATAGCCCTGTGATTGCTTCTGTAACTGATCGTCGCCGATGGCACTCGCGGCGTTCAGGGCTTCGTCGATGTCTCCCTCCTCCAGGATTCGTTGAGTCCGATCCGCGTGATGTGCCCACACGCCCGCGTAGAAATCGGCCTGAAGTTCCAATCGCACGGAGTATTGATTGTACTCCGTCTCGCTGATCTGACCTTTCTTGGAATGCACGAAGTCGGTCGCGCCCAACAGTTTCTGCACATGATGCCCCACTTCATGGGCAATCACATAGGCTTGAGCGAAGTCACCCGGCGCGCCGAAGCGATGCTTCAACTCGTCGTAGAAGGCGAGATCGATATACAACGTCTCGTCACCCGGGCAATAGAACGGACCGACCGCCGAGTTCGCGGTGCCACAGGCGGACTGCACGACCCCGCGGAACAATACCAGCTTCGGTTCGCGATATTCGCGGCCCAATGCGCGGAACTGCTCGTGCCAAACGTCCTCCGTGGTGGCCAACACGACCTTCACGAACTCCGCCAATTCATCCTCCTCGGGATTCGTTGCCTGAGGACCTCCCGCTTCCGGCTGTCCCGCACCACCGCCCGGCTGAAGCAGATGCATCGCCTGCTCGGGGCCAAGCAAGAACACGGCTAACAACAGGATGACAATTCCGCCGATGCCTCCGCCCAACCGGAGACCAGGTCGCGAACCGTGCGCGCGCCGATCCTCGACATTCTGGCTTCGCCGTCCTGCTCTCCATCGCATCGTCTGACTCCCGAGGACCCATTGGTGTTGAAGTAATCGATCTCTAAAACGTATGCAGCCGCCGGGGCCGAACATCGATCAGAGCTGTAGCAAAGCCTGGAGTTCGATCACGGATTGGGTGATGCCAATGCGCGTCTCGCGAAGTTGCTGCTGATCGGGAGCGGTCAATTTGCTGTAACAGCGCGCGTTAAACTCATCCCAGGCAGTGGCCAGACTAGCAGCACGCTCCGCGACGACCTC
>JBGTHH010000186.1:0-5538 GCA_041746275.1 Pirellulaceae bacterium
CGGGAGCAGTGAATTGCTTGGAATCTAAGATGGCTCGCCGAAGACTTCGGTGGCTCGACCAGTTCGGCGTGTCGAATGTAACACATCCGCCCCGCTGGTGGTACATTCATCGTCAAGTCAAAGGGAAAAATCCATGGCCCCCCTCGTGCCCGGTTATCCTCGTGACCAAAAAAATTCCGCGATGGCGTAACACGCTCGCGAAGAACCTTGTGGGGACACCAACCACCGTTAACCACAGCCGCCAGGGAGCAAAAGATGCCCGAACTTCATCCCGACCAGCAGCAACTTCGAGCCTATGCCATCGGCCAGATGACGGACGAACAAGTTCTGGAACTTGAGCGTCATCTGGAGACCTGTCTGGAATGCGGCGATACATTGGACGATCTCTCGGTGGCCGACGCGACCTTGCTAGACGGCCTCCGGCGTCCGCGCCCCGAAGATCCACTGCTCCAGGAACCGCGGCTGACCTTGGCGCTCGCGCGGATCGCCACGCTGGCCGACCCACCACTGCAATCCGATTTCGCCGCTCATTGCGAAGAACCCGGTAATGATTTAGGTTCCATCGGCATTTATCGCCTGGTCGCGGAGCTTGGTGCCGGCGGCATGGGCAGGGTATATCAAGCCCTGCACACAAAACTCAAGCGAATGGTGGCCCTCAAGGTGCTGCCGACCGAGCGGCTGCGCGATCCCCACGCGTTGTCCCGTTTCGAACGCGAAATGGAAGCGGTCGGACGACTCGATCATCCGCACATCGTTCGCGCCATCGACGCCGGTGAAGCGGACGGGACGCACTTCCTGGTCATGGAATTCGTCGCCGGATGGGATCTGTCAGCCGTCTCTCGTCAATGCGGCCCGCTCGCCATTCCCGACGCCTGCGAGTTGATTCGACAAGCCGCACTTGGCCTGCAATTCGCACACGAGCGAGGGCTCGTCCACCGCGATATCAAACCGGGCAACCTGATGCTCGCCGTGGGGCACGCGGCCCACTCGACCGAATCGCAACTCACGAGTGCCGCTTCCGCTGGGATGGACGTCGCACCTACCGTCAAGATTCTCGATTTCGGGCTGGCTCGCTTGTCGGACTTACAGGACGAAGGGGACGGCCTGACGTCGACCGGACAGGTCATGGGCACGCTGGACTACATGGCGCCGGAACAAGCAGGCGACAGCCACGGCATCGACATCCGCGCCGACATCTACTCCCTGGGGGCGACGTTATACAAACTGCTCACCGGCCATTCGATCTTTCATGACAAACACTTGCAGAGCACGCTGCAAAAGCTGAGCGCGTTGGCCAATCAACCTGCGCCGCCGATCCAGGCGCAGCGTGCGGACGTCCCGGAGGAACTGGCCGCGATCATTCATCGTCTGCTGGAAAAAGAACCAGCTCGACGCCCCGCCACGCCGGCGGAAGTTGCCACGGCGTTGGAGCCGTTTGCGACCGGTGCGGGATTGGCGGCGCTCGCGCGACGCATGCGGGGCGACGAGCAATCACCTGCCGTCGATCGCTCGTCGCAATCCACGCACGACAGCCTCAAGTCCGCCTCGGTCAATACCGATCCGCATGGCGTGCGACTGCCGATTTCAGCGGCCACGATGGCCGAAACAGTCAACTTGTCACAAGTGCCGGTCGGTTCCCAGGCGATGGATGCGCAATCGGGACGTCGACGCCCGCGCGGCCGCTGGATGGCCATCGGTTGGGCTGGCGCGGCGGCCCTGCTGTTGGCAACGGTGTTCTACTTCCAAACGAATCACGGCACGCTGGTCGTGGAAGTGGACGATCCGGAGGGCGAATTGAGCGTCGCGGTCGAAGGCCAGGCGGTCGTGATCAGCGACAAACAGAAGCCGGGGGAAGCGATCCGCCTGCGGGCCGGCGAGCACAAGTTGCGGGTGACGCGCGGCGATTTGGCTTTCGATTCCGACGCCTTTACGATCCGTCGGGGCGATCGAGTGGCGTTGAGTGTGAAGTTGGTCCCGGGTGAAATCCAGATCGTCAGAGTGGGCGCCAGCCCAGGCGATCGGCCGCTGGGTCGCGCCCGGTTGCCTCAGGACGATGTGACGATCAGCCCGCCGAGTATGGTTGCCGATTCCAGGATCAGCAAACCCACGAGCGAAAAGTCCCAGGTCGCGGAGCCAAGTCCCTGGGACGCGCTCGATCCAGAGGCGATCTCCGAGGCGGAACGCATTCCGCAGCTTCCCCCCCAGACCGTGGCCGTCTTCGGCTCCCATCGCCAGCGACTTTGGGGAAGGCCAACGACGATCGCGATTCGACCAGACGGCAAACAGGCTGCGGCGGCGGGTGACGACGGCATTCGATTCTGGGATCTCGGCACCTTTCAGGAAACAGCTTGGTTAAACCCGCGTGAACACGATGTGAAAGGTGTGGTTTCGCTGGCCTACACGTCAGACGGACAGTGGCTGTTGGCCAGTGAAAATGGCCGCTTCACGTCGATCGATTGTACAGCCGAAATTCCCAACATTGTTTCCCGACGGCCACTGGCTGGCATGAGCCTTGAATTGAGTCCTTCCGGCGAGTGGCTGGCGGGTGTTGGCTACCAGGACAGGCAAGGGTACTTGTTGCGGATCACGGAAGTATCCCTTATTCGTGTTGCTCGCTTTCCTGAGCTTGCCGAATGGGCGTACAGCAATTCACCGATCATGTTTTCTCCCGATGGTCGGCGGGTCTGCATGTCATGTCGGTCGGACGGCACGGTGCAACTGTACGATTTTCAAGATGGCGAATTGACCGCCGGACCGATCCTGACCGGATCAAGTGATGATCGAGTGGATGTCCCGCTCGCTCCGCTCACTGTAGCCCGCTTTGCTCCAGACGGTCGTCTGGCAGTCGCCGACGCCAAAAGACGGATATGGTTTTGGGATGTATCCGGCAACGTCCCCCAACCGTTGTTCCACCTCGACCGTCCGGCCGTAACCTGCCGACTCTCAAGCGACGGGAAAACACTTCTCACCAACATTAATGACTCGCCATTTAATGTCTGGTCGCTCGGTCCTGACAATGCCACGTTTCGTTTCAGCAACGCTCCGACCCCACCCGGATCATATTCGATACCCTCAGACAATCTGCAGGCGTTTGCACTTTCGGCAGATGGCCAGTTAGCCATCACCGGGCATCTGAACGGCGTCGTCCGATTCTGGGATCTTAGGGGGGGCACGTTGCGCGAATATCAACCTGTTGCACCAAATCCATTAGTTGCTCACGTTAAACTGCCAAGTGGGATCGGCATGAGGACGGAAGGGCCGGAGTCAATTTGGATCGGACCATCCGGAACTACCCTGACGAGTACGCCGTTGACGGTCGCCGCCACTAGCCAGACGCGCCGGCCGCTCTGTGTGTCGCCGGATCAATCTCGATTGGTCACCGGGGCTGACGGAGGCGAAGCGATCATTCACGAATTGCGGGACGGAGCCTGGCAGCCAATCCGCGCCATAACGACAGGCGCCAAGTCCGTGGTGAGTGCGGCAATGAACGCAGATCATTCGCGTCTGGCAATAGGGACGGACCATCCAAAGGCGATTTCCCTTTGGGATCTCACCAGCCCGCAGCCCACGCGTGTCGCGCAATTCGATTCTGCTGTGGCAGAGGTGTGGAAGGTCGCCTTCGCCGCGGACGACAAACTGCTGGTCGCACGCATCGGTCGTAGTGTGAGCGTCTTCCGAGTGAGCGACCAATCACTTGAAGAACTCCCCGTCCCCGAACTCAACAACCTCACGGAATTGTACGACTTTGATATCTCGCCCGATGGATTGGAACTGGTTACTGGAGGCTATCACGGCACCAATCGCTGGTCGCTCTCCGAGTCCGGTGCGCAACATGTTCAAAAGTTCTCACGTGCGGATTCTGTGAGTTACTCGCCCGATGGCCGAATGCTGGCGATGGTCCGAAGATCCGGCGATGGCCATACGACGGAACTTGTGATCCGGAACTTGCAGACCGGCCTCGACGAGCAATCGATCCCGTTCCCCGGTCGTGTCCAGAAAGTGCTGTACCTGGACGACAGCCGCCACATCGCGACCGCTAACGGAAACGGCACCATCTACATCCTGCGGCCATGACGGCAGCCACGCAGTAAGTAGGGTGGTTGCTTGCAACCACAAAACCACCTATGCGAAACATCTTCGGGATCGTTTTGGAACGTTGATCTAATGGGATGATTGTGGTTGCAAGCAACCACCCTACGTTGCTCCGGTGGCGATTGGGAAATAAGTTTCGCAAATCGAAAGTAGCGGTTGGACGCAAGCCCACCGGTTTTGCGAGACCGGACGGCTTGCGCCGTTCCGCTAAATTGACACTCAATCTCGGGACTATTCCTTAGCTCGAACACAGGTGGCCGAACTCAGCCTTGCTCGGGAGGAATGGCGCGGCCGTGGGGATCGTGTTCCAAGCCGTCAAGTTCCGCGGCAAGTATTTCACGCTGGTCGAGTCCGATGAAGTGTTCGACGCGCGCGGCGGATTCGTGCAGGTGATCGTCCGGCAACTCAAAGTGCTTGGCCAAGTAACCCTCCCACAGTCGATGGCCTCGGACCAATCGCTTCGCGCGATCGCGCCCTAAGTCGGTTAAGCCATAGGTGCTCTCACTCCGCGCGATCTCGCCCGCCATCAACAAACCACGTAGTGCGAGCCAAGTGGACCACTTCCGAGTTTCCAATTGAACGACCAGCGGTGGGAAGGTCACAGCCGACTCGCCCGTTTCTTCTTCTCGCCGATACAACAGGCCGAGAATGTCTTCGGCGATGATTGAGAGGCTCAGTTGCACTTGGTCGAATTGTTTACTGATGACACCATAGCGGGGACCAAACAGCGCGGCCACAACGAACAAGAGTCCCGCGGCCACGGCCATCATGCCCGCCGTGTTCGTATCCACGACCTCGGGATAACCCAACGCACCGAACACGAGTGCCGGAACGGTGATCGCCATGAGATGTCCAAGGAAAGCGCTCAGCGCTGCAACCGCCAAACTGATACCGAGCAAGGGGCCCAGGCGGTCGGTCAGCAGGTGGGCCGTGGCCGCTGGGGCGATCAGCATGGCGATGACCAAAATGCTCCCGACGCTCTCGAAAGCCGAGACGAGCGTCGCCGCAGTCACCGACATGAGGGCATAGTGCATGGTCTGGGCATTGATCCCCAGCGTCGTGGCCAGCGCGGGATCAAAGGCACTGATCCGCAACTCCTTGAAGAACAGCAGCACGAGCAATAGGTTCACGAGCAACGCCGCGGCGTTAACGACTGCCGCGCGGGGAATCGGCGTGCCCGGAATGGTGTCCATGACGACCGTCTCAATGATGCCATACAACACACAGTCGGGATCGATGTGGACCTGATCCGCCTGCAAACGAATCAGCAACAGCCCGATGGCGAACAGCGTCGTGAACACGATCCCCAAAGCCGCGCTGGCTTCGACGTGCCCCAGCTTCTGTACCCATTCGGTCAGCACCGCGGACAAGATGCCGATCAAGAGGGCTCCACTAAACATAGCGATGTGACGCCATGACTCGTAGGTCGCGGCGGAGATCCACCCG
>JBGTHH010000187.1:0-5731 GCA_041746275.1 Pirellulaceae bacterium
CAGTAACTCGCCGGTCGCGTTCACGATTGCCATGCTAGCGAAATCCCTCCCCGCTTCGCCGCTCTGATTCCGCAGGAAGTCGGTTCCAGGTGTCGGTGAGAATCCGAAAAACCGATACAGACTAAACAAGGAATGTGCTCCATCCAGATCGTGCCGCACGCTAGCAACAGGAAAAACTCGTTCGTGGGATGGTTTTGATCTGTTGAGAATTGCTCGGTTCTAATACAAGTCCCTTCTCAGAATCCGTTTCGAGTCATCGCTTACCAGATCCCCTACGTCACCGTCGCGGACAAGTCCTAACTGTCAGATCGAGTGTCGACATCCGTTGAGGTCATCATGAACCAGCATAACCTGCTGACCATCTACCGCGCCATGGTCACGGCGCGCCAGATCGACAAGGTCGAGCAGGAACTCACCCAACGCGGCGAAGCCTTCTTTCACGTGGCCGGCACGGGGCACGAAGCCGGTGCGGCGCTGGCTCCGCATTTGATCGAAGCCGACTGGCTGCATTGCCATTACCGTGATAAGGCCTTGTTGGTGGCGCGCGGGCTGAGCATCCGAGATTTCTTCGATAACCTGTTCTGCAAAGACCACTCTTCGTCGCGCGGGCGACAGATGAGCGCGTTCTTTAGCGACCCGGACCTGCATGTGTTGAGCATGGTCACGCCAACCGGGAATAACGCCCTCCAAGCCGTAGGTGTAGCCGCGGCGGTCAAGGATCAAGTCGAGCGTCCCATCGTGATGTGTGGCATCGGCGATGGCTCGACGCAGCAAGGCGAGGTCAGCGAGGCGATTGCCGCGGCCGTGCGCGATCAATTGCCCGTCCTGTTCCTGATCGAAGACAATCGCTGGGCCATCTCGACCCAGACGCGCGGGCGCACGTTCTACTCGCTACCCACCGGCGAAGCCGAGTCGTTCTATGGCTTGCCGATTTTGCGTGTCGACGGCCGAGACGCCGTGACCAGTTACGAACGGTTTGGCGAAATCGTCGCGCGGATGCGCGAGACGCGGCAACCGTGCCTGGTCGTTCAGGAAGTCGAGCGACTCGTCAGCCATACCAACGCGGACGACGAGCGTGTCTATCGCAGTGCCGAGGAGATCCGACAGGCGGCCGCGACGGGCGATCCGATCACGCGTTTGGAGAACTACCTGCTGGCACATGGCTGCGCGTCGACGACGTTGGCTCAGATCCGTCGCAATGTCGAGCAGGCCGTGGCGGCGGCCGAAGACGCGTCGGCAACGGGTGCCGAACCCGCGCCACAAACTTCCGCGAAGCACACGCTTCCCGTCGAGTTGACGCATTCGTCCTATGAGGTCCGCGGAGATGAAACCCAGGCAACACTGAACATGAGTCAGGCGCTGCGGGGAGTGCTCGAGCATCATCTGGCGACCGACGAGCGCGTCTTCCTGTACGGCGAGGATATCGAAGACCCGAAGGGCGACGTGTTCGGGGTCACGCGCGGCTTGAGCACCAAGTTTGCCGGGCGCGTCTGCAATTCGCCGTTGTCCGAATCGACGATCATCGGCACGTCGATCGGCCGAGCCTTGGCGGGCCAACGTCCCGTCGCCTTCATTCAATTCGCGGACTTCCTGCCGCTGGCTTACAACCAATTGACTCTGGAATTGGCCAGCATGTTCTGGCGTACCGATGGCCAGTGGCAGGCTCCCTTGATCGTCATGGCGGCTTGCGGCGGTTACCGTCCTGGGCTAGGTCCGTATCATGCGCAGACCTTTGAATCGGTTATGACGCACACGCCGGGGCTGGATGTCTTCATGCCCTCCAACGCCTGCGACGCGGCCGGAATGCTGAATGCCGCCTTCCAATCCGAGCGGCCGACGTTGATCCTGTATCCCAAGGCGATGCTGAATGATGCCTCGCGGGCGACTTCACCCGACGTCGCGCAGCAGTTCGTGCCCATTGGTTCGGCGCGCAAGACACGCGTCGGACGCGACATCACGTTCGTCGCCTGGGGCAACACGGTCCCGCTTTGCGAACGCGCCGCCGACGATCTGGAACGGGCCGGCATCGAGGTCGAGATCATTGACCTCCGCTGCCTGTCGCCGTGGGACGAACACATGGTGGTGGCGTCGGCCGAGAAGACATCGCGACTGATCGTAGTGCATGAGGACAATCACACGTGTGGCTTTGGAAGCGAAGTGCTGGCGACCGTGGCCGAGAAATCGCGCTTTCCCGTCTCGATGCGGCGGATCGCTCGTCCCGACACCTTCATCCCGTGCAATTATGCTAACCAGATCGAGGTCATGCCGTCCTATCAACGGGTGCTGACCACGGCCGCGGGACTGCTCGATTTCGATCTCACTTGGGAACCTCACGCCGAACCCACGGAAGGCATCTGCGAGCTGATGGCGATTGGCTCGGCTCCCTCCGACGAGACGGTCACGTTGGTCGAGTATTTGACGCGCGTGGGAGCGAAGATCAATAAGGGCGATGCGGTGGCGTCGGTCGAGGCGGCCAAGTCCGTCTTCGAGATCACGGCCTCTGTGGCGGGTGAAGTCGTCGAATTGGTGGCTCAAGAGGGAGACAGTGTCGCCGTGGGCAAACCCTTGCTACGAATCCGCAGCGACGAGGCGCATGTCCGCAAGAATGCCGTGGTGCTCGAAGATCCGGGCGAGCCCATTCTGGTTCGCCGCCGCGCTTCCGAACGCCTGCCGTTGCCCAAGCGACACGAACGTCATCGGGCGTTTGACGTCGGCCTGTCGTCGGTCGAAGCCATCACTGGTAGTCGTGTGGTCAGCAATAGCGAACTGTTGTCCGCGACGAACGAGATGACCGTCGAGGACATCGTGCGGCTGACGGGTATCGAAAGTCGGAACTGGGTCTCGGGCAAGGAGAATGCGGTCAACCTAGCGGTCAAAGCCGCCACGCGGGCGTTGGAGAAGGAAGGACTGTTGGTCGATCAACTGGACTTGGTGATTTGCAGCACGACCAGCCCGACGTCGGTGACACCATCCATGGCTTGCCAAGTGCTGAATGGGCTCGTACGCGGCCGCTCCAACGCGACACTTCAGGCCTTCGACATCAGTGCGGCCTGCAGTGGCTATCTGTATGCCTTGCAAGCGGGTTACGACTTTTTGCAAAGCCAACCCGATGCGCGCGTGTTGTTGGTGACGACGGAAGTTCTGTCGCCGTTGCTCGATCGCGAGGACCTCGACACCGCGATCCTGTTTGGCGACGCGGCCTCGGCGACCGTGTTGTATGGAGAAGGACACTACGAGCGGTCGCGCGGGCGACTGTATCGTCCCGAGCTATCCGCCAAGGGCGAGGACGGTAGCACTTTGACGGTCCCGTTCCGCGATGGCGGCTTCATTCGCATGCAAGGCCGCAAGGTGTTCAGCGAGGCGGTGCGGTCGATGATTGCCAGCTTGAATCGCGTGTGTCAACGCGAGGGAGTCGGGGTTAACGATCTGAGCATGATCGTACCGCATCAAGCCAATCAGCGTATTTTGGACGCGATCCAAAGCCGACTCGGTGCCCACGTCTACAGCAACATCCGCCGCTTTGGCAACACTTCGTCGACCAGCATTCCGCTGTGTCTGAGCGAAGTCCTGCCTAATGCTCAAAAGGGCGACCGACTCGGTCTATGCGCCTTCGGTGGTGGATTCACGTTCGGCGCGAGCATCATCGAAACCTCGTAATCTCTTGATCTCTCACGTGCTGAGCCGAGGGAACTCGCGCGACCATGCGAGAATTCGTTTGTGTGGTTCGGAGCCGATGCCGTACAATGACCAGCCGACGCGGTTCGTGGTGCCGCGTCCGACTGCCGGCTCTCTCTCCCTCGGCTTGAAACAGGAGTCATCATAATGAACCGCCATCGACGACAATTTCTGGAAGATCTTGGCAATGGAATGTTGATTGCGGGATTGGGAGTCTCGTTGGCAAGTGACTTAGGGATTTCGCCTGCGTTTGCGAACGATGGCGCGGAGGCCTTGGACTTCGGCGACTTGCGACGTCTGGTGGGCCTGATGCAGGAGACACCCGCGGAGAAGTTGCAACCGATCCTGGTGCGACAACTCAAGGACGAAGCCGTGGACTTGCGGCAACTGGTCGCGGCCGCGGCGTTGGCCAACGCGGAGACGTTCGGCGGACAGGACTACGTCGGCTATCACACCGAGATGGCGTTGTTGCCCGCCTATCAAATGGCTCAGGAGCTGCCGACCGACCGCCGCGCCTTGCCGGTGCTGAAGGTGCTCTACCGCAACGCGGAACGAATTCAGGCGAGTGGGTTATCAAAGTCGAAGCGACTGAAAGCGGTGACGCCGAGCGAACTGCCAGCCGATGCGGGTGGTGAGTTCTTGCGTCAAGCGTCCCGTGCCGCGGACATGGAACAAGCGGAGCGTATCTTCGCCGCGCAGGCCAAGCAGTCGATCGAGGACGCCTACAATCATCTGCTCTGGAGCGTGCAGGATGCGACCGACGTCCATCGCTTCGTGCTGGCTCATCGAACTTGGGGACTGATCGACGTCGTCGGCCAACAACAGGCGCACACGATGTTGCGGCAGTGCATTCGATACTGCGTCGATGTCGAATCTAAGATGGCGGGTGCGAATCGCCCGGAGCCAGCCGTTCGGCAACTCACGCCCAAGCTGCTGGACCAGTACCATCTCCTGTCCCAACCCTTGGGAACGCGCGAGCCAGAAGACGCATGGCTGGATGAAATGGCCCACTACATCCTCGATCACGCACCCGCGCAATCCATGGAGGCGATCGCGGGTGCCCTGGCCGAAGGCTTCTCGCCCGAGGCCGTTGGTCAAGCGATTACCTTGGCGGCAAATCAGTTGGTGCTGCGGCATGATACGAACGAGAACATCGGTCGCCGAACCCATGGCGATTCGCCGGGTGTCCATTCCTCCGACCAAGCGAATGCCTGGAGGAGCGTGGCGCGAGTCGCTAATCAGCGCAATCAGGTGGTCGGGCTGATGGTGGCCGCTTACTGTACTCGCGACTTCCGCAGTCCCCGCACCGTCGAGGTCGATCCCTATCCACATCACAGCCATCGCGAGGCCGTGGAAGGCACGGACGCGCGGTCGTTGCTATCCGCAGCCGAACAAGCGATTCGCGGGAATGATCAGGGCCGCGCCGCAGCCGCCGTTCAGATCTTTGGCGAGCAAGGCCATGATCCGCAGGCGGTCTTTCAATTGCTGCTGCGTTACGGGATCAGCGAAGACGGACGGTTGCACGCCGAGAAATACTATCGCACGGTCAGCGAGGAATTCGCCACCACGCGGCCAGCCTTCCGCTGGCGACATCTGGTGGCCTTGGCGCGCGTCACCGCCAGCGAATACGGGCTTAACCAGGCCGACGAGCCAGGGCATCGAGCACCCGGCTATGAACAGGCTTGCCGGTTGCTGGGTGTCGAGGCTTGATCGGGAAAACAGAACTCGCTCAAGTAATCCAGTACCGTTCGTAGCGGAGCCCCGGCTGACTGCGACGTATCGAGCCGCAGCGATGACAGGCCCGGAGGATCGGGTTGTTCGCTCTGGCGTTGTTCCTCCAGGAATTCGGGTCGGGCCTCCGATTGAGACTCACCAGCCTGTAACCGCGCGATGATCCGCTCGGTCGCGATGGGTTCCGGACAGAGGCAATGTACGACGACCGTTTTGGCGGCGTAGCGTTGAGCCAAGACTTGCACCGCTCGCCGCGATTCCGTTTCGAGGAAGGTGCCGTCCAAAACGACCGAGAGTCCGTCGCGCAACTTCTCTTCACAAAGCT
>JBGTHH010000188.1:0-4123 GCA_041746275.1 Pirellulaceae bacterium
CCAGTCGCGGCGTGCTTGTGTCCACTAGGAAAAAGCTCGTCGAAGAACGAAAAACCGCATAGTACAAAACGGCTTACGAAGAAAATAGTCTGACGTAACACTGGAAGATCCGTTGCAAGTTTAATATCTACATAATAAGAATATATTAGTGGCTACATTTTCGAGGCAAAAAAACACTAAGTCGTGATCCTTCCACCATTTACAGAAAATCGCACTTGGAAGATCCGATCGAAGCACACGATGTGGCGGTCATCACGCAGATCGAGCAATTCGTTGAGCAAGGCGGGGGTGCGTCACTTAGCGAAATCAACTGAACAGGCCATCAATGACCTCGCCCTCGGCGATCGGCGTGGGACGTGTCAGGCGTGGAAAATACGTGCGATGCGGGTCGAGTCCCAGGGCATGATAGATGGAAGCGGCGACGTCCTCGGGAGTCCACGGGCGCGTGTTGGGCCGAGCGCCGTTCTTGTCAGTGGCTCCGATCACAACTCCGCGACGAACTCCCGCTCCCGCCATCAACAGGCTGCCCGCGGCAGGGTAATGGTCGCGCCCCGCATCTTTATTGATCTTGGGTGTTCGACCGAATTCTCCCATCACCACGACCAGCGTCGTATCGAGTAACCCGCGTTCCTCCAAGTCGTCCAGCAGGGCAGACAAGGACATATCGAGTTGCGGCAGATTGCCAGGGCCATCATACGAGTGCCAGTTGTAGCCGCTCGGCATGTTCGAGGGTGGACGGGCCACCGACATCATCGAATCGAATAGCAGGTGATGGTTGTCCCAAGTTCCATTCGTCTTGCCGCTGCCAAACAAACCGCCCTGCACGGCTTGGTTGATCGTGACAAATCGCGCTCCGGCTTCGATCAGTCGTCGGCCCAAGAGCACGCGTTGCCCGTAGATGTTCGCTCCATACCGTTCGCGCAGACTCGGCGGTTCCTCGTCCAGATTCATGGCTCGGCTCATCGCGCCGCTGGTCAACATCGAGAGGGCCTCGTGAGCGAACTTGTCACTGGCGGTCAAACCGTGATCGGCCACCGACGCGAGTTGTCCTAAGTTATCCAACTGAGTCAACATCGCTTGGCGGTCTTCCAGCCGCACTTGAGCGAGGTTCAACCGGCCGATCGCCTTGCGGGAATCGCCGGGATCATCCTCGATGTTGAACGGTGCCTGAGCGGCTCCCAAATAGCCTGCCGGTTTGGTGTAGCGTGCCGCAACCGGTATGCCAAAGTGAGCCGGCACGCCCGGCACCTGGCTGCCTTGCAACGCCGAGATCAGGCAGCCGAAGTTCGGAAAGTATTGCCCGCCCGTGGGTGGATACATCCCGCTGGTTACATGCTGCGATCCGATATCGTGGGCACCCGTTCGGCCTTGCCACGATCGAATGATGGCGACCTTGTCCATCCGCTGTGCCAGTAGGGGCAATTTCTCGCAGATGAACGTGCCCGGCACGTTGGTGCTGATGGGACTCCACAGTCCACGCACTTCGACCGGCGCATCGGGCTTCGGGTCAAACGTCTCGAACTGACTCGCGCCTCCCGCGAGAAAGATGAAGATGCACGACACATCCTTCGCGGGCCGGTTGGGAGCGGCGGCCGACTCCCGCAGGAAGCTCGGCAATCCCAAGCCAAACATGCCGACGCCGATTTGGAGGGCTGCGCGTCGCGAACTCCGGTAGACCGATTGTGCTTCACGGCAAGGCATCAGAGTCTCCAGTCGGAAGGCGGGGCTAGGCGGGAATCAGGGCTTGTGCCGCCGATTATAGTCGAGGCACCCCTCGCAAGGGAACCGAGAGATGGCAGAAGTACCATCAATCCATCATGGCGATTCGTAGTGATGCACGGGTTCTCGCGATTGGCCGGTCCATTGGCGTAGCACGCCATCCGCTCCGCCCGCCAGGATCACGCGTCCATCCGGAGTCGCCGCGACCGTGTATTGATAGCCATTGCTACCGGAGTAGGTCAGGATGTCATCGGAACTGCTGGTTCGATGCAGACGAACTGTGCCGTCGCCCGAGACCGCCACGATCTGCTCGCTGTCGCCGACAAACGTTGCGGCGGTGACTTCGCCCTTGTACCGGCCGATTCGATACGTCGTTCCTTTCATCGTCCAGATGGGCACTCCGCCGCCGACATCCCACAGCTTCAGCACTTGATCGGTCCCGCAACTGACAAGCTGTTGCCCATCGCCGCTCCAACTGAGGCCCAGTATGTGCGCTGTGTGGCCGGCCAGCGTCTTGACCGATTCGTCGCCACTCAATTCGTGAATCCGAATCAGACGATCAGCACCGGCGGAGGCAAGTTGTTTGCCGTCGGGCGAGAAGCATACGGCGAAGACGGTGTCGGCGTGCGCTGTGGGAAACTCGCGAACGAGACGACCGTCCGCGACTTCGAATACCTTGAGTTCTCCCGCGCGGGACGGCAATCCACCGCCAGTCGCGAGATAACGCCCATCGGAGCTGAAATCCAATGCCAAGACGCGGTCGAGAAACAACGACGTGTCTTCTCCGGCGGGCACTCCGCCAATCGTTCGCTCCAATTGCCACTGCCCGCTCGCCTCGGATACCAGCACTCGCTGATCTGCCGCAGTCGACAGGAGATCCCCTTGGATATAAAACAGCGACTTCACGGACGCCGTGTGTTCGATCAGCGTTTCCACGGGACTGCACGTATCGGCGGTCAGGAAATGAATCGCGCCATCGTCGCAGCCGACCGCCAAACGTTGACCATCGCCGGAGAACGCCACGGCGACGAAGGGAGCCGCAGCGCTCGCGAGTGCTTCTTTTGCTACGGTTCGAGCGGCTTCTTGCTGGGCCAGCAACACTTCGTTGTCGGCAACCGCCTGTTCTTCTTCCGCCAGGTTCTTCACCGCGCGCTCGGTGACGATCTTGGCCCGCTCGACAACGGTCATCGCCACTTGAACCGCCGTTTCCGCATCGACCACGGCACGTTGAGCTTGTTCGCGTTTTTTCTCGTCATCGCCGACTCCTTCGAGCATCTGCATCTTTTCGTCTCGCGTCCGCATCGCCTTGACCACGCCTTCCTCGGCCTTCTTCACGGCTTCGGCTGTCGTTTGAATACGCCGCTCGGCACCTTCATACGATTTGATATCCCGCTTGGCCAAATCGATGGCCGAACGAGTGAACGCGATTTGAGACTCAGCTTGAGCGACCTGCGCGACCAAACGCGGGTCCTGAAACAGTTCCGCGAGCTCTTGCCGCTGGTCGAGATCCCACAACTTGAGTCTTCCTCCGCCGACACTTGCCGCGCGACGACCCGCGGGATGAACGGCCAGCGCCACGATCGGCTCGCCGTGTGCTAGCTCCCACAACTGTTCGCCCGTCTCGGCGTTGTGACATCGCAATCGTCCGTCGGTGCCACTGGAGAGAATTTCGTTCGGCTTATCTGGAACCGGCAGCAGCATGTGAACCGCGGCCTCCGAGGTTCGATACTCGCGAAGCGGTTCGCGCGCTTCGACAGTCGGTTGCCGTAGCTGCTCACTTGGCCAAACGCGCACGATGCCGTCCGTCCCGGCGGTGAGCAGCCAAGCTCCGTCGTGCAGGAGGGCCAACGCCTGCACGGGAGTCGCGGTCGTCAGCGGTTCGCCAGCCGCGATTCCGTCGGCCACATTCCAGGCACGAACCGTTTGGTCCAGTGAAGCGGAGTACAAGGTGACGCCGTCGGGCGCAAACGCCAGTCCCGTGACGGAACCCGTATGAGCGGCGATCGTTCCAACCGCTTGTCCCGTCGCGACATTCCAGAGGCGAAGCTGCCCATGCTCGTCACCTGTGGCCACGATGAGGCCGTCGGAACCGACCGCGAGGCTCGTAACCGTCGCTTCGTGTGCCCACTCCAGCCGCGGACGGGGCCGTGGACGATGCCAGATTTTGACTTCGCGAAATCCCGCGGATGCCAATCGTTCACCACGAGGATCAAATGCCAACGCGCGAATCACGTCGTGATGAGCGATCTCGGCTGGCCGATCAACGCCGGACGACGCCAAGTCCGGATCGACCAATCGAGTCACATGGGTCGCCGTCGGCAAGTGATAGACGTCCAATCGGTTGCCGCGGCTACAGACGCCGAACTGGCCATCTGCAGTGATTGCCGTCGCGAAGATCGGTTGA
>JBGTHH010000189.1:0-2544 GCA_041746275.1 Pirellulaceae bacterium
GTTTCTGCAAACTCGGATGGTCGCGGGTAACGAGCGCGTGAAGCATTTCTTCGGCACGAAGGGCGAAAATGCTAAAATACTTTCCGAGTTCAAGAAGAGCTTCGCCGCCCGCATTGACGCCGAGCGAGGTCGTATTGGTTCGCTCGAAACGTTCCAGAAATTCATCGATACTCGTGGTAATCAAATTCAGTTGACTGATCCAGCGTTCGTCAAAGTACGAGAATGCCAAGAAACCATCGATAATCTTTTTGAACAGCTTGTTGGCGGAAAGGTCAAGTTTCGCAAACGAGAGTCTTTCACCAAGGCATTACAAGCAAGATTCGACGATGCTGGGCTCGGGGAGATTGTTTGCAAAGATATTACATTGCCAGTCCCGATTCTCAACCGCGAGACTAAGGTGCCCTTTGGATTTCAAAATGGCGTGTTTCATTTGTTGCAACCGGTGGCGTTCGAGTCCGACAAGGAGGAATCGAATTTCAACCGAGCGCTGAAGTACTCGATGGAAGGCAGAATCTTCCAGGAGCATCCCGACGATGAATATGGACAACTGAAATTCAATGTGATCGGCTGCTTCGCCAGCAAGACTGATCCTTCTATACCAATCGTCAAGAAGGTTTTAGCTGAATCCGATGTTCGCTTGCATCTTGAGCACGAACTCTCCGACTTAGTCGACGAGATCCGCCGGACAGGCAAGCCGAGAGTAAATCGCGTTTAGTCTCCGGGCCGTCAGACGCGCGACGGCTCAATGCATTACTTTGTCGACTCGAGCAGGTCGCTTTGTTTCCAGGTCTATATCTGGTCGTGGGCAAATGCGGCTTGGCTGCCCGTGCGTTTGCACGGGCGGTTCCGAGGTGCCGAGCGTAAGGTTTACTTCAGTCCCAGGCCGGCGGGTGGGCCGCTAAGGGCTCCTTTGACACCGAGTTGTCGGGGGTCTCGGGCTAGCTTGTCCGTGACGATTCGCAGGTCGTCCATGATCGGGCGGATGCGAACGGTGGCGGCCTCGATGTTGCTCAGCGAACGCTTGACTTGAAAGTAAATCTCGTCGTCTTCCATCAGTCGCCGCAGGCTGCCATCGGCACTGGCCAATGCGCCGAACTGGTTGATTTGGATCAGCGATTCATCGAGATTTGCAAAGCTTCTCATGATCTGGTCGATCAGCTCTTCGCCGCGCTCGCCAAGTGGTTCGGTGAAGCGTTCGATGTTAACGAGCGTACGATCCAACGAGCGGAAGGTCTCGCCTGCGTTGCCGACGGCTTCCTCGGCCGCAACACCGACCCGTTCAAACTGGACCATCGTCCGTTTGGTATTGGCCAGTGCCTGCTCGGCTTCATCAAGGACTCGCGGCAATGATTCGAGTGACTCGACCAGGCGAGTGCGCAATTCAGGGTCGCCGACGATCGTGCGAATGTCGGTCATCGCGGCCTGGAACTGGTCGAGCGCTTCATTGGCCTTGCCGGCGATGTCACGCAGGTTCCCCTCGTTATCAGAAACGATTCCCCGTACCGATACCGCCAGTTCATTGACCGATGCCCCAGCGGTTTCGATCGCTACGCCGGCCCGCTGGACCACGGCCAGCGTCGCGCGGACGTCTTCCTCAAGGTGGGCGATGGCGGCCAGCGGGTCATCTGACGTGTAAGTGGAGCGAATGTAATCGCCATCGGAATAGAACGATGCCAACAGTGCCTCTTCGGGCGCATCCCAGCGCTGATTTCTTGGAACAGGTGTTTGGCCGACGGGAGCCTGACCGTCGAGGTTCTCCAGCGCAGTATTGAGATCCTTTTGGAACTCAAGCTTAGCATCGCCGGTGACCAGCGAACTGGAGCCGATCTTGGGTACGTAGGCGCGGGTCAGTTTGCGGTCCGCATCGATCGCCAACGTGAGTCGGACGCCGCCTTCGGGCCTGAGTTGGATTTGCGTCACACGGCCGATCCGCACGCCGTCGCGCAGCACGGGTGTGTTGGCGCCGATGCCTGCGGCGGAATCGATGTCGACGTTCAAGTTGTAGGTGCGCGCCAGTACGGTCGGGAAGGCGCCGAACAGGAAGGTCAGGATGACGCCCACACCGACGGCGGAAAGCACCAGCACCCCGACACCGAATCGTAGTTTTGTGTCGTCCATGATCGCTACTTAGCCTTGCGTGATTGCGGCAGTTTGCCGCGTCAGTTCATTGATCCGTTCGCCTGCCTCGCCGCGGACGAATTGCCGCACGCGGCGGTCCTCGGCATGATCCAAATCGCTCGGCGGGCCATCAAACAGCATCTGTGACTGGCCGGGGCGAAGCCGCGTGCGGGGATAAAGCATGACGACCCGGTTGGCGACTTTGCGGGCGGTTTGCATATCGTGCGTGACCACGACGCTGGTCACCGGGTAGCGGCGCCTGGTCGCCAGGATCAATTCGTTGATCACGTCGCTCATGATCGGATCCAAACCCGTGGTGGGTTCGTCATAAACGATCAGTTCGGGTTGCAAGATCAAGGCCCGCGCCAGACCAACGCGTTTCCTCATACCGCCGGAGAGTTCGGCCGGATATTTTCCGGCCACATC
>JBGTHH010000190.1:0-5018 GCA_041746275.1 Pirellulaceae bacterium
CCAGCGATCCGACACTTTTGCATTGTGCAAGACCTTGCTGGAGTTGTTCAACCAAGGCACAGATGATCTTTCTGTCGCAGCGACTCTGGAATTGGAACGTGGCATCGCGGAAGATCCCAAAGTTCGGCCGGCACTGAAGGAATTGGCCGACAACATTCGAGCCGCCATGTTGCCTGACTGCGAAACACCAAGTGCAAAGCTGGAATCCACTTCGCTGGCTGCCCAGTATTGGAGTGAAGGAGACTTAGTTTCATTCAATCGCCAACAGTTCCGTGTCGCCACTCGGATCGGATCGGGCAGCTTTGGATCAACCTTCAAAGTGATCCAGGTGCAGGATGATCAGGATGTTGGCATTTTCGCCGGGAAGGTGATGTTCGAGCGCGAGACCGGCGAACGCGCGCTAAAAGCCTACCGTCGCGTGCAATCCCACACCGACCAACCGCGTCTGGCTACCGTCTTCAATGTTGCCGAGCAGTGGGAAGAGAATCGGTTCGTGGCACTGCTGAAATGGATTGAAGGGAGTCCACTGCAGAATTGGATCGGCCTGCCAACGCTGTATGCCGAAGAGTTGGGTGAGGCACCCGACGCTGTCGTTGGCCGCTGGTTATCGAGCTGCTGTACCGGATTGAGCGCTCTGCACCGGGCTGGGCTGGTACATGGAGATGTCAGTCCCAATAACGTCCTTGAGCACGCCGGGGACGTAACACTCGTCGATTACGACTTGGTACTTCAGCAAGGCGAACCGATCTGGAGCAACGGCACTGTCACCTACATGCCACCGGAACATACGATCGGACAACCGGCACGCTGCTCGCACGACATCTATGCGCTGGCCGCTAGTCTCTTCCACGTCTCGTTTGACCGTGAGCCGTTTTGGTACGACGGCAATCGCCAGCGCGAGCGAGGTCTTAACTGGTCAGGAATCGATCGCGAATCCTGGGGCTGGATTCCGGAGTTCCTGGACAAGGCGACGGCTCCAAACCCCGACGATCGTTTCGCTAACGCGCTCGCTGCCGTGGCTTGGCTACAGCAGCAACAACGTTCTGCGGCAAGTGTACTCTCAGATTCGTCCAACGATGGCATCGTTGGCTCAGCCGACGACGGTCCGGCGATCACCGATTCGGAAGTTGCTGGACAAGGTATCGAAGTTGATTCGTTGACCCGCAGTCCGCAACGGGTCGAATGGTTGGCTGAGCTGCTTTCTACCTATCCCGGTTCACCACGTGGATGCATCGAAACACGAGGGCTCGATTCCCAATTCGCCCATCAAACCTACGTGGAAACGACGCTGGAGAAAAATCTTCTGGAGGAGATCAAGCAGCGCCAGGTTCAATTGGTCATCCTATGTGGTAACGCGGGCGACGGCAAAACCGCCTTCTTACAGCACTTAGCCGTTGCGCTGGGCTTGGGGGCGAAGAGTTCATCCGAGCGAATCGCCACCGGCCACGCTTTCGGATTGGAAGTGAAAATCAACCTCGATGGGGCCGCGTCCTATCGCGAGAAAACGGCCGACGAACTGTTGAACGATCTGTTTGCTCCATTTCAACATGGCATCTCGGCGGACCCGCGCGTGCATCTCGTCGCGGTCAATGACGGCCGTTTACTTCAGTGGGCGGAAGGGCACGTGGCGAATCACGGCAAAACGCCTCTGACCGACTGGATCATCGAGACGTTGATCGGCGATTCGCCGGATGCCGATCCGCAGCCGCACATTCGGCTCATCAATCTGAACGAGCGTTCTCTGGTCGGCGATGCCCGAGAATTACCGACTAACGAAGAGGACAAGACGCAATGGGAGCCATCGACGGAATTCTTTAATGAACTGCTCGATCTAATGCTGGGCGGCAAGCAGACAGAGGAGATCTGGAAGCCCTGTCAAGTGTGTTCGGCTGCCTCCCGATGTACGGCGATTCAATCTGTCCGAACGCTCACCGCAAGCGGCGACACATCCCGGCAACGTGCGGCACAGGTACGTAGACAACTGGCGTTGGCTTTACAAGCCGTTCATCAACGGGGTCAAGTCCACGTGACCACGCGCGAATTGCGGGGCGCGCTGAGTTACATCCTGTTTGGACTCCACTACTGCGATGACTTGCACAACGCCCCGGAGCTACAGCCGCCGCACTATTGGGATCGTGCCTTCGCGGCTGACTCGGAAATGCGGCAGGGGGAGTTGCTGGCCGAACTCCAACGGCTCGATCCAGCATTCGGAGCCAACCCGGCGGTCGACCGATATCTGCGCAGTCGCGATCCGGTGGACGATCCGCAAAAGCCGCCACGTTATTCCGGGCAAACATCGTTGCGATCGCAACGTCGCCGAGCTTATTTCGAATGGCTCGATCATCACGGGGTCAGTATCGTCGGTCGCTCCGACGCCGTGCCATTGTTCCAGAGCGAGAATTTGGAACGCTTTCGGAGCGTGCCCGTTCTCTCGGACGAAGCACGATCGATGTTGACGGAAAAACTGTGCCGGGGCATCTCGCGACTGGAGCAACTGCCGAACCGCGTGTTGCAAAGGCGGGGAGTGATCCCCTTGAAGATCATGCCGCGCACGCCGGTGGAGACGACGTTCTGGGTCGAAAAGCCCCTTGAACGTTTTCGCCTGGAAGTCGATCGGACGGGAGCCGCCAGCGGTGTTGAATGGCTGGCAAATGGCTTACTGTTGCAGTACGACTATCGTGATGGCCGGCAGGAAGTCTTGCGTTTGGGAAGCGACTTATTTGGTCTGCTACTGGAGTTGTCCGAAGGCTACCAGATCATGGATGCGGCGAACGACGACGTGTTCACTAATCTTTCGATCTTTACGCAGCGCCTCGCCCAGGAGGATGAAGGCCAAGTCTTCGCCTGTAATCCTAGCCAACCCGAAGAGATCCTGCAGATCGGCATTCGCATGCATGACGGTTTGCAGCAAATGTTTCTCACGTCCGTCCATGCGACGGCGATGATTCAGGAGGACGCTACAGATGTCAAGCAAGATCGAAAAAGAACTCTTGCAGGAGGTTTTGACACCAGCAATGGTGAACGAGATTTGGTCGACGAATTACACCGAGGCTATTGCCTTTACGTTGCAAGATTTTTCGGTGGGCGGACTGCTACCAGCCGTGTTCTACATGTTCCGTCGCGGCTATCGTCGGGGACAGGGAAACTTTGCTGCGCAATTCCAACCGGAGGCAGACGAAACTGACTCGTCTCGGGGGCGCGCGAAACACGCGCCAACGGTGGCGAGTGTCGCCAGACACATGAGCGAGGACCGTGCGAGATTCGCCGGATTCGACAATCCAGTCGCCAAGAGTGTACTAGCTGACTTTCTCCTCACCCACTGCCTGGAAAACCAGAGACATGAATCGGGACGAAGGAAGCCGTTAGCCCGCGCATTTCCTACACATTATCATGCAGCTTGGATCGATCTGCCGACTAGCGTCAGTGACCTTCGTTTGGTCCCGGAATCGGTAGTTACCATTCTGGTCGATCAGGCAGTCGGCGAAACAATCGTCTCCGACGCAACAGCTAAGTCGCTTTTCTGTGTAAATGACGACTTTACTGCCAATGTTTTGCTCTCCATATTTGGCAGGGGAATGAGCACACGAGAGCGACAGCGGGATCTGGTCGATGAATTTGATGAGTCTGTTAATTTGGGACTGGACCAACTCGCCACGATACGAATGGCTAGACAATGCCAGCAACCGATTAAACTGAGAGTGTCGCGAGCCGCAAATAGTAAGCGCATTGTTGAAGGACGTGGTTCGAGTGAGATTGCAAACCAGCATCCGATCGCGAAGAGGGCCGCGCGATGTTTTCGCGACGACATGGGATTGTTCCTGCAAGCGTACGGCAAATCGATACCGCGGCAATCACTAACACAGATGCTGGAGTCATGCATTGGGCTTGGATTGACCAATCTGATCTTTTCCACAGCCGCATCGTTAATCGAATGGGAAAACACAGGACAGCTTCCGACAACCGACCGACCGTGGCCGATGATCGTTGACTGCTCTAGCGGTTCGGACCATGCTCTCCGTCGATTGTCAGAAGAAGGCGTTGACGACGCGATACGACGAATCCAACGCTTGCCAACGGTCTTGATGGCATTGCGAATTCTCGAATGGCATGCGCGTCACGAACTCCGAGGATTGCCGCCCAAACGTCCCGACGCGACTGCGCGGATCAATCTGCTCGGTGACATCCTCTTCGAACGTCAAGAAGACAGTCGACAAATTTGCCGTGATGTTCGCAAGAGTTGCATAACGTTATCTGAGCGACTCGCCGCAGAGGAGGTTGGATCGGCGGCGCAAAACATTCTCGATGATGAGTCTGCAATATCGAGTCCCATTTGGCGATTGGCTGAAGCTGTCGTGCAAATGATGGGCGAGAGGCAACAGCTTCGTAAGGTAATTCAGTGCATCAACTCTTGTTTGATGGTGGGACAATCAAATGGTCTGGCGTTTGAACGAAGGGTTCAATTTCAGACGATGCGCAACGGTAAGAAGTCGGGAATGATTAAGTCAATTGTGCTGACCGACACAATGCTCGAGTTCTTGGTGCATCGACATCTCCGCCAGCCCGACAAAGACGGACAGACGCAGCCTCATTCGCTGTCATTCAACGACTTTGTGCTCTTGCTCCGGGAACGCTATGGCTTGTTTATCGATCAAGCGCCGACCGGGCAAGCGGTTTCACGGGAACTGCTGCAACGAAACCGTCAGTTTCTGGAGCGACGTCTTCGCAGCTTGGGACTGTTGATGGGAGTCAACGACGCCGAGTCGATGAAACGGCTGCGACCTCGATTTGAAGCGACCGGTGGCATCCCGAAGCAAGGAGACGCAGATAATGCCCATGACGATTGAATCCGGCGCGCAGCTAACCAGCGAAATGGTGGCGTTTTTGAATCAGCTCTTCAGCGAAGTGTTGGGTCCTGCCTCGTCGGGGAGTGTCGCCTATTGTCGTTGCCTAGCTCCAGCGGTCGCCGAAGCGCTGGCCTCACAATCCAGTTTTGCTCCCGATGGCTGGGACGTGCGTGC
>JBGTHH010000191.1:0-10958 GCA_041746275.1 Pirellulaceae bacterium
TCGGCCAGGAAGTGAATTGTCCCAGGCGGCGGTCGATCTCGTACTGAATCCCAGTGCGAGTCACTTCGCTTTCGGCAAGCAGGAAGTTCGTCGGCGTCTCGTCTTGGAGAGCTCGCGTGCCTTCGGCGTGACCTATCTCTATGCGAATCTATTGGGCAATGAAGCGGGACGTGTCATCTACGATGGCGCGACGCTGATTGCGAGTAGCGGACGCATGGTTGCCGAAGGGGAACGGCTCTCCTTCAGGAATATCGTGATTACAACAGCGACCGTTGATATCGACATCACGCGCATGAATCGCGCCCGCTTGGCGAGCTTTCGTCCCCGGCCTGGCGCGCCGGGATCGCCCTGTGTGCGAAATACCTTTCGAATTCCGGACGTCCAGCCCCAACGTAACGAACTGCAATTGGCGGAATGGGAGACGAGCGACTACGTCAAGGGGGAAGAATTTTCCCGGGCGATTGCTCTGGGATTATTCGACTACTTGCGCAAGAGTCGTGCTCAAGGATTCGTGGTTTCGCTCAGCGGAGGCGCGGATTCCTCCGCCGTGGCGACCCTGGTATGGTTGGCGATTCGAGGCGCGATCCAGGAACTGGGACTGGACGAGTTTGCCGCGAAGCTGTCGCATGTCACCGACCTCCAGCACGCGGGCAGTTCCGAGGCGATTGTCGCGCGGCTCTTGACGTGCGTCTATCAGGCCACACGCAACAGCACACCAACAACCGAACAGGCCGCTGCTGCCCTGGCCGCCGAGTTGAACGCCGACTACATCCGACTTGACGTCGAACCGATTGTCGAGGCTTATGTCGCACGCATATCGAGGCAACTCGGCCGCGAGCTGACTTGGGCGGAGGACGACATCGCACTCCAGAACATACAAGCTCGCGTGCGGGGGCCAAGCGTATGGCTGATCGCCAATCTTCGCAAGGCATTACTGTTGGCGACAAGTAATCGATCCGAAGCGGCCGTAGGTTATGCGACCATGGACGGCGATACGTGTGGAGGCCTGGCACCCCTGGCGGGAATCGACAAAGCTTTCTTACGCGAGTGGCTCGACTGGATGTGCCGTTCCGGTCCGCAGGGGTTAGGCAACGTGCCGGCGCTGACCCACGTCACACGCCAAGAGCCCACTGCGGAACTCCGCCCGCCAGAAGCCGCGCAAACGGATGAAGGTGACCTCATGCCCTACAAGGTGCTCGATTGGATCGAACGAGCCGCGATTCGCGACAAACACGGTCCCGTCGATTTGTTTCGGATCATGCGCGTCGAACTACCGGCATTCACGGAGGAACAACTCGTCACGTGGATCGAACGCTTTTTCCGCTTGTGGGCAGGCAACCAGTGGAAGCGCGAACGTTACGCCCCCTCGTTTCATCTCGATGATGAGAACTTGGACCCCAAGACGTGGTGCCGTTTCCCGATCTTGTCGGGTGGCTTCGAGCAAGAACTGAACGAGCTACGCGAGCTCCTGCGATCGGAACGCGACTAGGTTCCAGCCAGAGAATTGTTTCTGAGGTACTTGCCCATTGACATAGTGTACTAACAACACTATTATTCGTGTAATCACAACACTAAGGAAGCCGCGTATGACTTATCAGTACGAATATCCGCGAGCCGCGTTGACGGTGGACTGCGTGGTCTTTGGACTGGACGAGAGCGATTTGAAGGTGCTGCTCATTCAACGCGATTTGCCTCCCTTTGAGGGCCGCTGGGCCTTGCCGGGCGGATTCGTCCGACTGGACGAGACGCTGGAAGAAGCCGCGCGTCGGGAACTTCACGAGGAAACCGGGATTGAGAACGTCTTCTTGGAGCAACTCTATACGGTGGGCGACCTGCATCGCGACCCGCGCGAGCGCGTAGTGACCGTCGCGTATTACGCTCTGGTCAAACTCACCGATCATCAAGTTCAAGCGGCGACCGACGCTCGCAACGCGGCGTGGTTCGCAGTCGACGATGTACCTCCGCTCGCGTTTGATCACGCCAAGATCTTGACGCTGGCGCACGAACGATTGCGGGGCAAGGTCCGCTATCAACCGATTGGCTTTGAGTTGTTACCCGCGAAGTTCACGTTGCGTCAGATCCAACATCTCTATGAAGTGGTCCTGGATCGGCCGCTCGATAAGCGGAACTTTCGCAAGAAGATTCTCGGCATGGATATTCTCGTGGAACTCGATGAAGTCGAGACCGACGTCGCCCATCGCGCGGCTCGGCTCTATAAGTTCGAGCGACGCAAATACCAGCGCCTGACTAAACAAGGATTTAACTTCGAGATTTGAGCACAGCCATGTACGCACTCCTACTTGTTGATCTGCAGAATGACTTCATGCCCGGTGGCGCGCTCCCGGTCGCGGGTGGCAACGAAATGGTTCCGATCGCCAATCGCCTGATGCCGCATTTCGATCTGGTTGTCGCGACTCAAGATTGGCACCCCGCGAATCACTTGAGTTTCGCCAGCCAACACGCGGGACGTGGGATCGGCGAGGTCATTGATCTCCATGGTCTTGAGCAAGTGTTATGGCCCGATCATTGTGTGCAAGGAACCGAGGGGGCAGCCTTGCACGCGGGGTTGAACTTAGGCGGAATCCGACGGATCGTTCAGAAGGGAACGGATCGCGGAATCGATAGCTACAGCGGCTTTTTCGACAACGACCATCGCCAAGCCACAGGGTTGGCGCAGTTTCTCCGAGACCAAGGCGTGACCACGGTCGCGGTCATGGGCCTGGCAACGGACTACTGTGTGAAGTTCACGGCGCTTGATGCCGTGACCCTGGGTTGGAATACGTACGTGATCGAAGACGCCTGTCGCGGAGTCGACTTGAAGCCTGGTGATGTAAGTCGAGCGATTGACGAAATGCGGCAAGCTGGTGTGCATCTGGTCACCGCGCAGCAAATCATCGATGAACGCTACCAAAGAAATAATTCGGTTTAACCGTTGAGTAAGGTGATGATTCAGTGAGTGTGAAATGAACGAAAAGAAACTACGAAATACAAGTAAATTCCTCAGCCTCGTGCTGCGCCATCAGCCGGAAACGATTGGTATCACGCTGGATGACGCCGGTTGGGTTCGGGTCGATGAGCTGCTTTCGGCCCTGAGTCGCCACGGAAAGGCCATTTCCCAAGCGAGTCTGGAGGAAGTGGTCAACACCAACGACAAACAGCGATTCTCGTTCAGCACGGACGGCCTGCGAATTCGCGCCAACCAAGGTCACTCGGTGGAAATCGAATTGGGATACCAACCGGCGACGCCTCCGGAAATCCTGTACCACGGAACACCTCAACAGTTCGTCGCGGCAATCGCCCGCGAAGGGTTGAAGAAAATGAACCGCCATCACGTTCACCTGCATGTCGACGTGGCCACATCAACCGCCGTGGGGCGTCGCCGAGGCACGCCCGTTCTGCTCCGAGTCAAAGCATTGGCAATGCATGAATCGGGCCATGCGTTTTTCGTCACGCCCAACGAAGTTTGGCTCACGGATCACGTGCCGGTGGAGTATCTGGAGTTTCCGTGAAGTGCCGTCGTTGATCACAATTCGCCACACTCGTCAAGGAGATGGAGCATGTTCGCAATTCGTACCGTTCGTCAAGGCGATCGTATCGCTGTGTGGGATCAGCGTGGTCGCGTCGTTCACGTCGATGGTCCGCGACGTCTGTTACTAATTCGCAAAACGGTCCAGCCGCTGCAACGATACAGCGCAGGTGCGGATCAGTACCTCGCGGTGGAGTTTGCCGATGGACATAGCGAACACCTGCGCGGGCCGGCGGCGGCGTGGTACGACCCAGTTGAACACAAGTCGATTGAGGTCAAACAAGCATTGCCCTTGGATTCGCACGAGGCCATCGTGGTCTATCGCCGCACAAATGGCGAGGTCACGCGGCGAATTGAACGCGGACCGGCTTTATTCGTGCCTCTGGAGGACGAGTGGCTGCATGAGTTCCGTTGGCACGGTGCTAATCCCGATAGTCCGCAGCACAAGATTCCCCGCGGCCTGAGGTTTACGAAGTTGCGAGTGATCCCCGATCAGACTTACCATCTCGTGGATGATGTGCGCACGTCCGACGACGCGCTGTTGACCGTCAAGCTGATGATCTTCTTCGAGTTGGCCGACATCGAGATCATGCTGCAACAAACCCACGATCCCGTGGCGGACTTTATCAATGCCGTTACCGCCGACGTGATCGACTTTGTGGGCAGCCGATCCTTCGACCACTTCAAGCGGGATACCGAGCAACTCAACCACCTGGAGACCTATCCCAATTTGACGCTCCGAGCACAACGCATCGGCTACCAGATCAATAAGGTGGTGTATCGAGGCTACACGGCTGGCAGAACCCTGCAGGCGATGCATGACGGCGCGATTGAAGCGCGGACCCAATTGAAGTTAGCGGCGGAGACAGAGGACCAGGCGCAGACTCTGGCTGATTTGAAACTGACGCGAGAAGCCGCGCGTGCTCAACAACGGCAAGCCATGGAGACTCAACGGGCCGAGCACTCCGTGAGACTCCGACGTTTGAAGCACGAGGAACAACTCCGCCGCCAGGAAGCGGAACGACAAGCGGACGCAAATTCCACGCGACGCGCTCACGAAATTGAACTCGAATTCCAACGCGCGACCGACGATCAGCGGGCTGGATTCCTCACGACGATGCGCGACATGCAAGTCGATTTGACGAGATACTTGGTGGCCCAATATCAGAACCCCGATCGCTTGATTCGCATCAGCGGAGATCACCCAGCGCAGTTCCATTTGCACGAAGAGCAATAGCGATCCCTGCCGTCTCAAACCAGCTCAACCGCACTTCACCATGGAGTTTGACCCTTGAAACGTTCCGCCTTGCCACCTGCTGCCGACGTCATCGCCCAGACTGCACATCTCCGCTTCGCGACCCGCGGCGGATGGTCCTATGTCGAACGTACTAACGCCGGTGGGGTTGTCTGCGTAGTGGCATTAACACAGGACAACCGCATCATTCTCGTTGAACAGTACCGACCACCCGTGGCTTGCCGAGTGATCGAGTTGCCGGCTGGGCTGTGTGGCGATCTGACCGATCAAGCCGACGAATCCCTTGAAGCCGCTGCCGAGCGGGAACTGCTGGAGGAAACCGGCTACCGCGCCTCCCAGTTGCGCAATGTCGGGACCGTCGCGTCCAGCGCGGGGCTAACGAACGAAGTCACGAGCATCTTCATCGCGGATCAGGTCGAAAAGATCGCCGCAGGTGGCGGCGACGATCATGAAGACATCTCGATCCACGAAGTACCGCTCGACGAAATCGATCATTGGCTCGATCAAATGCGGGACACTGGAAAGCTAATCGACTCCAGAGTGCTTGGCGGACTGTACTTGCTACAGCGAGAGATTGAAAGGCGGAGACTGGATCGAGCAACAACTTGAGCATTTACCTAAAGACCCCCTAAAGCCGTCCCAGTGAACTGGCACAGTTCATCGAAAGTTGTTTGAAACAGAGCAACTGGATAGAATCGACCGCATGGGCAAGCTGTTCGACAGGATTCGTGAAGCGGTCGCGAATGATCGGTATGTCGTTTCCTGGCACGCAGATGAGCGGTGTGAGGAACGCGGAGTTACGGCTTGGCAGCTTGTTGCAGGTTTGCGAAATGCGGAACTTATCCATGAGCGACCGCGTAGTAAGCCGCTTCCTTCCGTTGTCGTGCGAATCGAACTTGTTGATGGTAGTTGCATCGAAGCAATCTGGGCTTGGAAGGCCGAGAGTCGGCGAGCGAAACTTGTAACAGTATTCTTTCGAGATTGATGAAGCATGATGAGCGAACGTCGCGAAAAACGAAAACGATGGGTTCAACGTGGTGAGTATGCCGTCGAAGTCGAAGTCGACGTCGTGTACTACGAAGACGACCCTAGCGAAGCCTGCCTGGAACCCGCCACGGTGCGCTGGCTCGACGAAGTGGCGAGCAAGGCCGAGGTCGGCGATGTCCAGTACCTGCGGAAAGTGGGCCGCGTCTTTCAAGCGGTGCCTGGTTAACGGCTTTGGTTCCCGTCAGCATCGCAACAACCCAAGTGCTCTATTGGGACGCGGATCATTGTTTCCGTGCAGTAAGCAGCGTTCCCGTTCTGCTACAGTTGGCCGTCTTCAAGCTCGCATGAAAGATGTCTCACACTCCCGTTTTCGTCAATCGGAGTGGGACGGCTATGATACAAGGGTGCATCGTGAGCCAGAGCTCGTCAACACGTCCGTTGGATCGACTCGAAGTCAACGCTTCGTGGCTGCTGCGTCTGCGCTGGGTCGCGGTGGTGGGCCAGTTGCTGACGGTGGCCGTGGCCACGTGGGTGATCGGGGTCGACCTGGCCGTGACGCCGCTGTTGATCGTCGTGGGCTTTACGGCGGGGACCAACGTCGCGTTGGCCTTCTGGCTGCGCAACCATAGCCAGTTGCCCGAGGAACTGCGCGGCCGACGCGACCCCAGGGTACTCGCGGTCGTCCTGGGCATCGACTTGTTGGCTTTAACCGCCTTGCTCTATTATTCCGGTGGTCCGGCCAATCCCTTCACAATCTTTTACTTTGTGAACCTCGCCCTGGCGGCGGTGGTACTGCCCACCCGAGCCAGTTGGTGGTTACTATTGGTGGCCTTGGGATGTCTGGGATTGCTGCTGGCGGTGCATGTGCCGGTCCCCGAACTGGCCGAACCCGTCCTCTGGGGCGGCGCGCGCGAGCTGGCGTTACAGAATGTTGGTCTCGTGACTGCCGTCGCGTTATGTGCTGGTGTGGCAATCTACTTCATCACGCGCGTTACGCGGGAATTGCAGCAGCGTGAGGAACAGCTTCGATTGGCCGAGCAAGCTCGTGCCCGGAGCGAGCGATTGGAGGCCCTGGCGACACTCGCTGCCGGTGCGGGGCACGAGCTCGCCTCGCCGCTATCGACCATCGCGGTCATCGCCAACGATCTGGCCAAGCACTTGGAGGGCACTCAAGTACCTCCCTCGGTAATCGAGGATGTCGGCCTGATTCGTAGCGAACTGTCACACTGCCGCCGCATTCTGGATGGGATGGCCAGCGGCGCGGGGGAAGCGATGGGGGAGGAAATGCGGCCCGTGACGGTGAGCGAACTGATCGACGAGACCCTGGCCGGACTACATCGACGCGAACGAGTCGAATTGGCGATTGATCCTTCCAGTGCCCTCCGATCGATCGTCGTGCCTCTCACGGGAATGGCCAACGCGCTGCGTGGACTTATTCGCAACGCGCTGGATGCTTCGCCGTCGACAGCATCAGTCAAGCTTTCCGCTACGTGTGTCGATGACTCGTTATCCCTCGTGATCGAAGACCGAGGAACTGGCATGACCCCCGAAGTCTTGGCCCGAGCGGGAGAACCCTTTTTCACCACCAAAGAACCCGGTCAAGGCATGGGGTTGGGGTTGTTCCTATCCCAGAATCTCGTGCGTCGATTGGCGGGAGAACTGAAGCTCGACTCGCAGCCTAACGTGGGGACGCGAACTGTGGTTCGGCTGCCGCTGGTGCCTCCCAATCGCTAGTCCGCGACAATTTGCCGCATATTCCGCAATCAAAATTGATTATAAACTGTGATGTGGCGATCCGATGAAATGCCTCGGCGAGAAGGCGAGCAATGAATGGCCCAAGGTCTGGCGACCTTGGCTACGGGGAGCATTGATGAAGTGCCTCGGCGAAATGGCGAGCAATGAATGAGTTAGTGGCAAGTCGCGCGCCCGATGCCCCAGGAGTAAGTCCCGAGAACTTACTGCTGGTCGATGATAGCGTGCCTTTCCGTGAAAGACTGGCCCGAGCCTTTCGCGATCGAGGTTTTCAGGTGCGGACTGCGGGCAATTATGACGAGGCCATGGCTTTGGCTCACCAAGCCCCGGTGGATCTGGCGGTGGTCGACCTGCGCATGCCCGGACCATCGGGACTGAATCTAGTTCGCGATCTGAAGGGACTGTATCCCACGGCGCGGGTGCTGGTGTTGAGTGGCTTTGGCAGTATCGCCACGGCCATTGACGCGGTGCGACTGGGAGCCACGAACTTCCTGCCCAAGCCAGCCGACGCGGACGACATTCTGGCGGCCTTGGAGCGGGGTGAAGCGGATGTCTCGGAGTTGCCGGAGACGGAACCGGAGACGCCGTCGCTGGCGCGTGCCGAGTGGGAGCACATTCATCGCGTGTTGGCGGACTGTGGAGGCAACATTTCGGAGTGCGCGCGGCGACTGGGTATCCATCGCCGTTCCCTGCAACGAAAACTACAAAAACGAGCTCCCGAATAGCTGGCGGAGATAATGCAACCATGACGAGCACTTTATTTTTAACCGATCAACCGGAAGACTTAGTACCTCACGACGAGGCACCCCACATCGCCGCGCTGCTGGCGCGTCCAATTCATTTTGTCGAGACGCTCGACTATGCCGCGATGTGCGATGACGATCTGGAGGACCTGACACTCGACCGAACTTCCGTACTCACGGCCGAAACCGAGGCGCGTCTCTTCACACAGATGAACTTCTGTTACTACCGGGCCGCGATGCTACGCGAGGGTTATCGTGCGGAGGATCCCATCGACGCGGAGGCGGTGGCCGAAGTGTCCGACTACCTGGCGCGAGGCGACTTGATTCGCAACCGGATCCTGGTGATCTTCCATAAACTGACGGTATCGATCGCCAAGCACTTCCTTAGCCCACGTCATTCGTTGGATGAATTGGTCAGCGAAGGGGATGCTACCTTGCTGCGGGCGATCGCCCTGTTCGATGTGTCGCGGGGCTACCGCTTCAGCACCTATGCCACATTCGCGGTGCGTCGGCGTTTAGGTCGCTACGTGACGTCCGCCGAACACCAACACGCGACTCCCATCGACTTTCGCGAGGCGGCACCGATCGCCGACGAACGCCGCTGGACCTTGTCTTACGAACGCGAGGTGCTGGACGGCGTGGCTTGGCTGGAAACCGCCTTGTATGAAGTGTCGCAGCGGGAACGCTACATCCTGCGCTGTCGTTTTGGTTGGGGGCAGGAATTCGAGCCCCGGACGCTTCAAGAGATCGCGGATGAATTGGGGGTCTCGCGCGAACGTGTGCGGCAACTCGAGGCACGAGCGCTCCTGAAGTTACGGCGCAGCGCGGGGAAGCTGGAAATGGCCTGCTGATTTATCCAGCCACACTACTTGCTCGCTTCCGCACCCAAGACGGTCAACCAAGCCTGGGAGTGCTCGGCGGTGGTTCCAGCGATGGTAAAACGCGCCTGACGCGCTAGGGGCGGCTCTTCCTGCGATGTTCCCGTAACACGGAACGGCAACGCCGCCGCACCCGGCTCCGCGTGCAACACGATCTTCACGGACTTCGAGGTGTCTCCCTTGGCTTCCGAAATCGCGGCGTCCACTCGAATGCCCGCGGGCAGATCCGCCACACCAACCTCGATGGCACCCGCAAATCCATTTTGACGATCGATCGTGACGGGGATTTCCAGTGGCTTGCCCGGCGTGAGCACAAAGGCGTCGCTATCCAGCTTCAATCCAAAATCCGGTCGCATCTCGTCGATCGTCAGTCGATAGACGTAGCGGAAGCCGCCGAGCCGATGAGCATCACGCACCACGACTCGGTACACGCCGTCAGCGGGTATGGTCTGCGTGAGCAAACAATCACGTTTACGATCGGTGTCGTCGACTTCGCCGATGGTCTGCCCATCCGCCGACAAGACCTGGACGAGTGGATCTAACAGGAAGCCCAGCGCATCCGACTCGACGCGAAAGCTGAGCTTCTGTCCTTTCACGGCTTGGAATTGAAAGACGCCTTCCGCACGGGGATGAGCCACACGACCCGTAATGACGACCGGGAACTCAATCTCCTGTGGATGCTCCCGCGTGGTCTCGGCCGTCGCGGTTAGCACGGGGTAGGCGGAGCGGCTCAAAGGCACAGCGGAACTCAACTCGGGGTGTGCGGCAAACAGACGCTCGGCATCACTGGGAGGGAGTGTCTGTGATGTGACGGTTTCCGGAATATTCCACCCCGACGGCACCCATTCCGTTGAAGCTTCAGTCGCAACGGCCAAGGGAAATGCATGATCCAAGAAGCCGTGCGTCGTCAGCGTCAATCGGTAGAGATAATTCGCACCTCCCGCAAACGCGATGCTGCTATTAGGGGTAGTCGGAAAGGCGAAGAGCCGCGCGATATACGTTCCCTCGCGGGGAGCAACGAAGACGATCTGCGGGTCGAGTCCCCGCTCGTCGTCGTTCTGTTCGAGAACAAAGCCCTCGGCACTACAAATCTGTAAGACCGCATCCATCGGCGATCCCAATATCTCGTTGGCGGTAAGCGATGCAACCAGCGTCTGACCGGCATTTAACTTGATCGCGAAGCCATCCACGTCGCCGGCCTTCTCCAGGCGGCCATTGACGATCGCTGAAGCGTCGAGCCGTTGCGCTTCACCGATGGCATTGTTCGGTTCTTGCTCTAAAACTTCAGGGAGTGAATCGACTATAAACGGACGAAGCTGGGTCGCTCCCTCCTGGTCATGCATCCGGATGAGGTAGACTCCCGTTGCATCCGCCAAGACGTTGACCTTGAGCTTCCCTTTTTCCGCGTCGGGTGCGATTTCCAGCCCGGGACGATCGACCCAGACGGCCGCCGGCCAATGACTGAAGGTGCCCGTCGCTGTCACGCTGACTTGGGTGCCGCGCTGTCCACCTGCGGGAAACAAAATGTCCAGATTCGGCGGAGCAGCCTCGACGACTCCCGTGAATAACGAACCAACCGTGAACAACAGCAGGATACGAAAAGGCGTTGGGGAATTGGTGTGTCGGTACATACGAAGATCGTCCCATCCGATAGCTGAAGATTTCGTCGCTGCGTTCAGTCCTTGAACAGAAACTCGGGCGTGTTGATCAAGGCCCACAACAGGTCCTCCGTCGCCTGACGTCGAGCGCGGGATTCCGTGGCATCCGCAAACAACTTGCGTCCGAAGTCTTGTTCCTGTTCGTCGGGCAAGCGGCCG
>JBGTHH010000192.1:0-2059 GCA_041746275.1 Pirellulaceae bacterium
CGAGGTCCAGGAAGATGAAGTGGCTGCAAAAGCGGACGGCCCAATTGTGCGAGAGGGGGCTGATGGCGATCACGATCCCGCGGCCATGTTCATGGGCCTCCCACATCTCAATCGCGGTGCCCATCGAAGCTTCGGGAATAAACGCCACGACCACATCGACTTCGCGACACAACCGATTGTGCTGATAGAACACGTCGCGCGACATGGCATCGTCGTAGTCCAGCGAATCGAGGTGTTTCTCCAGCGGGTCGTAGATGTGCGCGATGGGAAAATACCGTTCCAGCAGCCCTTTCAACTGCGTGCGGTAGTCTTGCTCGTGCAACACCGACTCGCGGTGCGAGCCCTGCATGATGCCCGCGATGAAGAAACGCATGGACTTGCTCTCGGTTAGTGATCGGGGGACTCGTCGCCGTGGGTCGCTAAGTCCGCTAAGATGCAACTTACACCCAGGAGCAGGAGCCATGGTCAAACGAACTTCCAGCATACAAGCCACGTCGCCAATTGACGAGCGGATGGAGCCGGACTTGGAGCGTGCCGAGTCGCTGGTCATGCAATTGATGGCGATCCCCGGCAAGACGGGTCAGGAACGCCAGGTCGCCGACTTCGTCATCCAGCATCTACTCGACGCCGGCGCGCCGGCTTCGGCGATCAAGACCGACAACGCTCACCAGCGCTCACCGCTGGGCGGCCAGCTCGGCAACCTCGCCCTGCGTCTTCCCGGCACGCTGCGCGCTCCACGACGACTGTTGACCGCACATCTGGATACCGTGCCGATCTGTGTCGGTTCGCAACCCCTGCGCGAGGGCAATCTGGTCCGGTCGGCCAATCCGCAAACCGGACTGGGGGCGGACAATCGGGCCGGGTGTGCCGTGCTCTTGAGCGCCGCTATCGAGATCCTGACACGCCGCCTGCCCCACCCACCTGTGACGTTCTGTTGGTTTGTGCAAGAAGAAGTGGGGCTGCAAGGCTCGCATCATCTCTCGCCCAGCTTGATCGGCAAACCACAATTGGCCTTCAACTGGGATGGCGGCGCTCCCTGGAAGATGACCATCGGGGCCACGGGCGGTTATCGGCTGGTCATCGACGTTCAGGGCATCGCGAGCCACGCCGGAGGAGCTCCGGAGAAAGGCGTAAGCGCCATCGCGATTGCCTCGCTAGCGATCGCGGATCTCCATCGCGGTGGGTGGCACGGCGACATTCACAAGGACGGCAAGCACGGAACCAGCAATGTCGGTTACATTTCGGGTGGTGAAGCCACCAATGTGGTGACGGACCACGTCACGCTCAAGGCCGAGGCCCGTAGCCACGATCCGAAGTTTCGTCAGCGAATTGTGCGCGAGATCGAACAGGCTTTTCGTCGCGCCGCCCGCGAGGTACGCAACGTCAAGGGGCGCTGCGGCTCGGTCAAGATCGTCGGTCACCTCGATTATGAATCGTTCCTGCTGTCGCCGACCGAGCCTTGTGTGTTGGTCGCGGAGCAAGCGATTCGCGCGATCGGTCGCGAACCGTTCCATGGCGTCACCAACGGTGGTGTCGACGCGAATTGGCTGACCGCGCACGGCTTTCCAGCAGTCACGCTCGGTTGCGGGCAGTTGCAACAACACATGGTGACGGAAACGTTGAACATCGACGAATTTCACGACGCCTGTCGCATCGGATTGCGTTTGGCCACGGGAGCGGAGTCGTGAGCGGGGATGCGGATCTGGACCGCGAAATTTGTCTCTGTTTTCACGTCACGCGACGCAAGGTAACGAACTTCATCCGGGTCGAAAAGCCGCAACGGCCGGGGCAGCTTAGTGAGTGTTTTGGCGCGGGGACGGGTTGCGGTTGGTGTCGTCCCTTCCTGCGGCAATTGTTCGAGGAAGGAGTCTCGCAGGGGGCCACGATCGCCGACATTCCGAGCCCCGAGGATTACTCCAGCCTACGCGGTCGCTACATTCGGGAAGGCGGCGGCACGCCTCCACCCGGTGCCACGCCGATCGAGTAAGGTTAGGCAGTGTTCCAAGGTTATAATCTGGGTTTTTAATCTGAGATCTGAGATCTGAGATCTGAGATCTGA
>JBGTHH010000193.1:0-6266 GCA_041746275.1 Pirellulaceae bacterium
TCCGGATCGTGGGCGAAGAGTTTCAAGAACGCGTCTTCCAAGGTCACGCGCCGCCGCGACAAACTCACGATGCTGACGCCGTGACTGCGGAGCGTGTCGACACAGCGATCGACTGCGGCTTGGTCGCTCAATTGAAGTGTCACTCGCTGTGGAGCAGCAGGGCCATCTTCATCCCAATGGAGAATCTGTTGTTTACCGAGCAACTCGCGAATCGCGGGCGTCGCGCCCAGCAGCGTCAGTTCGACCTCCACACCGACGGATTGTTCCGGGGCGATCTGGGCGACTGTGCCGCAGGCTTTGACCAGCCCCCGATCGAGAATCGCCACGCGATCACAAATCAATTCGACCTCTTGCAGGATATGACTGTTGAGAAAAATCGTCTTGCCTTGACCTTTGAGCCGATTCAGGACCGAGCGCACTTGGGATCGACCAACGGGATCGAGTCCATCGGTCGGTTCGTCCAGTATCAGGATTTCCGGGTCGTGTAACAGCGCTTGAGCCAACCCCAGGCGTTGCAGCATCCCCTTCGAGAACTTCTTGACCGACTCGCGCGTGCGATCCGCTAAGCCGACTTCTTCCAGAAGCGCCACGCGTTTTGACTTGATGACGGACATCGGCAGGCCGCTGAGCCGTCCATAGTACTCCAAGGCGGTGAGCGCCGTATGATGACTGGCGATTCGCAAATTCTCGGGCAAATAACCTACTTGTGCTCGGGCTCGCCGAGCGCCGGCGGGTTTTCCCAGCAGGGAGGCCGCCCCACCGCTGCCTCGAACGATCCCCAATAGCACTTTGATTAACGTCGTCTTGCCAGCTCCGTTCGGTCCTAGCAGACCAAAGATCTCGCCGGGTGCGACAGTAAGCGATACGCCTCGCAGCGCGTCGAAGCGTCGACGAAACAAGCCGTTCCGATACGACTTGGTCAAGTTCCGAACTTCGATTGCGGCGTCTTGATTCATGAGCGGCTGGTCACGAGGCGTGGATCAATCCGCAATCATTCGCCCAGGGTGTGATGCGGTGGCGGATAATCATACCACGTTGTCGTCAATCGAGTTTCAGCGGCCTCGGCTTCCGCGTTCAACACGCCGCATCCGCTGGGGCAAAGGCAGCGATGACTTCCATCGGAATGCGTCGCGGGACGCGATGTTCCAAGCCAATGAAAGCCCAGTTCGTCTCGGCCTCGGCCAGGAGTGCGTCGTCCGTGGGCCGCCAGATTTGATAGCAGCGCAAGGACGTCACTTTCTTGAAGCTCGCGATCCACGTGCGGATCATGATGGGCTCGGTCACCAAGGCCGGTTTCAGGTATTCAATGCGATGGGAACGTACCACCCAACCGGCACCCGTCTCCAGATACCGCTCGGTCGGCCAGCCGCAGGCAGCCGAATGAGCCACCGCCGCCGACTGCATCCACTTCAGATACGCCAAGTTGTTGACATGACCTAACGCATCGATCTCGTCGTCGCGAACCGTGTGCGTGTAGACGAAGATGGCCGACTTCGCGGTGATAAGTTGAGGATTGGTCTCCATCATTTCACCGGATTCTCATACCACACGACGTTCCGACTGACTTGCCCCGCCACCAACAAATCGAGGTCGCCATCGTTGTCCATGTCGACGGCGCGGATATCGTACGCCGCTTGGTTCGTATCGAGGATGTGCGTGGTGAAGCGACCTTGGCCGTCGTTCTCGAACCAAACCATTTGTTGGTCGTCCTTAGCGCAGGTGGCGACATCGACGTCACCATCGCCATCCAAATCGGCGACCACTAGGCAATGCGGGCCAGTCAACGTTGGATGCAAGTCATGCACTCGCCAAGTGGGTGCCTCCAACCAGATCACGCCTTGACCGTGTCCACGCGAGGCCACAAAGTCAGTCAGACCGTCACCATTCACGTCGGCAGGATGAATGTTCGTGGCTCCCGGTTGCCGCTCGATTAGCAAGTGCTTGGTCCAGGTTTTCGTTGGGTCCTCGGGAGCTTCCCACCACGCAAACCAGTCTCCCTGACCGGTTGTATCTTGTGGTCCTCCCTTGGCTCCCGTAGCCACATCGGGTCGTCCGTCTCCATTCACATCGCCCAGACCCAAATAGTGGGACAACCCTGGAGCGTTGCCGGGCGCGATGACATGTCGCGGCCAGTTCGGAGCGTCGGTCACCGCTTCGGGAACGCGATACCAGACGAGCGAATTGGCAAAGGGGCCCGTTGGTTGGGCGCTGTTCGCCAGTAAATCGGGTCGGCCATCACGATCCACATCACCCACCAGCAAACCATGAATGCCATCCACCTGATTATCAATCACATGGTAAGTCCAACGATCCTGCAAGGGATTGGCCGGTCGACGTAGCCAAAAGATCAGGCCGGGAGAGTACTGCGTGCCGATAAAATCGGGTGCGCCGTCACGATCCACATCCATGGTTTCGCTATGAATCAATCCGAGAGAAGGGGCGTCATGCAGGATGAGCTCGTTCCAATTCGGCGCGACTAACAATCGCGTGGCACCCCCGGCGTGACAGATTACATCGGTAAGACCATCTCCCGTGAAGTCGGCGGCCACGCAGGTGTTGCAGTGCGCACCGGCATAGACCGTATGTTTGCGCCAGACCTTGTCCTGGGCACCACTTTCCGGCGTGATGGCTCCGGCGCAAATTATCAACGTAATCATTCGCCAGTACCGCAACGACAAGGGTCTCATGTGCTTCTCCCCTGGGAAGGCGTGCAATTGTTATAGAGTGAATTAACCACAGTTGTTCCCTCGACTCAAGATGGCCTCGACGACGAGGCTTGGGTCATGCCTTCACGTGTGGGAATCGGCAATTTATTTGACTTTCGACAATGGTGACGTATCCATGAGTGGAAAAGGTCCGGAAGTCAGGTACACGCTTAAGTTCTCGTGGACTTAAGCCGTTGATTCCACGCGACGAACGACGGTCGCGTTCATATGCTGCGCGGAGATGAAGTCATGGGGGCATTATTATTCAAGACTCTGTTCTTAGGGGTGGCCGCGTTGTTGGGTGGCGTCGCGGGCTGGCTGCTGCGGGGCACGGGGCCGACCAACGCCTCGCCCGCGGAATCGGAACCGGAAAACACGCTACAGGAAAAGCCGGAGTTTAAAGCGGTCGAGACGATGATGGCTCAACTGCAGTACTTGACGGCGACCGTCGCCGCCGACCTGGGCGAACATAACAACAAGGTCCGCGAGATCAACGACGAATTGACCGCCACAACCTTGGATGGCACGACGCTTGTAGCCATCGTCGCGAAGCTGGTCGAAGCGAACGAAGGCATGCAGTCACAACTCGCCGAGGCCGAGACTCGCATGCACCATCAGTCGCGGGAAATCGAAAAGCATGTCAAGGACGCGCGTACCGATGCGTTAACCAAAGTCTGGAACCGGCGTCACTTAGATGACGAATTGGCGAAGTGCCATGAGTCATTCGTTCAGACCGGCAGACCCTCTTCGATGATGCTTCTGGATGTCGACCACTTCAAACCATTCAACGACACGTATGGCCACCAAGCCGGTGATGAAGTCCTGAAGGGAGTCGCGCGCACGCTGCGCAAAGTCGCTGGCCACCATACCGTCTGCCGATACGGTGGTGAGGAGTTCGCGATTGTCTTTCCCGCCTGCTCTTTGGAAGAAGCTCGTCCGACTGCGGAACAGGCCCGCGCCGCGATCGCCGACCAGCTCTTCGAGTTCGAGGGTCTCGATTTGAAGGTCACCGCCAGCGGTGGCTTGGCGCAGTTCTTAGTCGGCGAGTCGCCTGCCGATCTGGTGAAGCGCGCTGACGAAGCGTTGTATGCAGGCAAGGAGAACGGCAGGAATCGCGGCTACTGGCACGACGGACATACTTGCTATCCCATGGTCGCACCGTTGCAACCGGCGGAAGTCGCCGAGGAGTCCGTACGTTTTGAGTTCACCGATGACGAGACCGTCGAGGATCGCCGTGATCGAATCAAAGGACTTTCGGATCGCAAGAGCTTTCGGCATGACGTGGACCGTCGCATCGCCGAATGGAAACGCGGAGGATCGCCGCTCTCTGTGCTGCTCGTGGAAATCGACGATCACGCCAACATTATCGATCAGTTTGGCGAAAAGGCAGGCGAGTTGGCGTTACGCGCCACAGCACAGTTTCTCAAGGCCGCGATGCGCGAGATGGATCACATCGCCCGCTATGACGATTACACATTTGCCTTGTTGTTACCAGGAGCCGAGACAACCATCACTTGCTCCATCGCCGAGCGATTGCGAACGGCGATTGCTCGTTGCGTATTGCCAATCGTCGGCGAAAGGACGACGTTTACCGTCAGTCTGGGTTCGGCGGAAGTCGCTGACAACGACACGACGGAGGAACTGTTGGCTCGCGCTCAGACCTCGTTAGTCACGGCTCGACAATCGGGCGGGAACTGCAGCTTCACGACCACAGCCGACAACGAAGTGCGTTCGATGGCCCTGTCCTGCTAAAGTTAGTCGATTCCAGGAAATGTCAGCTCGACGAAATCGAGCTCGGCGAACAACACATCCAATTCGCGGAAGTTCTCGTCCCGCCGAACAGCGACCATCTCGGTGGATGCCACGGTCGTTGGGCGAACCAACTCCGCGAAGGGTTGTGTGGCGAGGGGTGTCGGGTGGAGGCTGACGGTTTGTTCAAGCTGCCGCGGCAATGACGAGAGCCACGCCTCGACGCCCACGTTCAAACCCCATTCAGCGACGCGACTCGGTATCGCTGATGGCACGACATTCGACATGACTTGCGCGCGTGATGCCGCGGCCGGACTCGCGCTGCCAAGGGACTTCCCGCGTTGGCTCCCGTCTGCCGGGTTGCTCGCAGGTCGGGAGTCGGTACTCACAAACTCCGCTGATTGATTCCCTGCGTTCGCCGACATGACGGGCACGTTGGTGGCTTCACCCTCAGCGACGAGCTCATCAGGTTCGGCGATCGGCGTCGACGGCGTTTCCGTGACCACCTCGGGCTGTGGCTCTAACACATGGACGATCGCGATGGCCACATTCCCGACGATTTGCGAGCGTTCTGCATCGTCGATGATTCCGTCGAGGTTCCGATCCAAGAGGGTAAAGTCCGTACCACCGAGGGCTTGGACTTCGATCACGCGCATGCCCGGCGTGGGCGTTGGTCCCGTGTGGGAATACTGAATCGTTCGTAACACGCGTTGGTAGTCTTCCACCGAAGCGCTGCCCGACAGCAGCAACGTCTGTTGAGAGCCCGTCGTGCTCCAGGTGGCGACAAGGTTGGTGTCGAGAAGGTCGACGGTGAGCACCTCTTGTTCGCCATCCACGCCGTTGACGAGCGTCACGCGCAGTTCCGCCAGTTCAAGGGTGTTGCGATTCGCGAACCGCGCGTCGGTATCGGCGATGTGGACCGCTCCCTCGGACAGTTCGACCACGTAACCGGTGCCCGACGTGGTGGAGTTGTCGGTATCGAGATCGAGGAATGGAGCTCGAGCGCGAAGGAACTCCACTTGCAGGGGCGCGAAATCACCCAACCCCAATTCACGAGGCACCGCGCCGCCGAGCGGCCAGGCACACGATCCGACGATCGTTTCGGCACCGTTGTGACAGCGGGCGTTGATATCCGAAGTGGGATCGAAGTGCGGCGAGAATCCGTCACGCAACGGCGAGTCGATCAGGAGCAGATCATTCAAACGCCCTAGATCGGCGAAACCGACTTGTCCGTCGTAAAAAATATCGCTGTCATACGTCGAGCCGCCCACGAGTTGGACATGAAACGAGATATCGGTATTCGTTACGATGGCGAGATGATCGGTCTGGCGAAAGGTGTGTGCGGGATTCGACTGCCTCGCGGCTCCCAACCAATCGGGAAACTGCTCCAGTACTTGGCCTTCGGCGGACAAGACACGAGGATCGTAAAACGCCACGAACTCGACCGTGGTACCCGCCGGGACGATGAGCGGAAACTGGACATCCTCGAAGCCTGTCGCGGTTCGCAGCTTGATCGTCACGAAAGCATCAGCGGCAGCGATGTGCGACGTATCGATCAACTTGTCGATCCGCTCGATCTGAAAGTCGTTACCTGTGGAGTTCTTGATAGCAAAGCCTTGCCACGGCGCGATGGCGGCGTGCATCGAATCGCGTTGCGCCGGTGAAGCGTGCAAAATCTGTCCCCACAACTCGTCGGCGGGCCGCACGAAGGGACTGTAATCGAAGACACCGAAATTCGGTGCCTCCGTCATTTGAAAGCCACCTTCGAACACCTGTCCCGCAACGACCGAAACGAGATGCTCGTCGGGATCA
>JBGTHH010000194.1:0-9371 GCA_041746275.1 Pirellulaceae bacterium
CGAGACATCACCGACCTCCGAGACCTCCAACCGTTGATGACTGGCCATGAGTCTATAGCTTCCTGACGCTTCGCGTCGTGAGTCCGAAGAAACGCAGTTGCACCTCGCGGACACCATGATATTCGTCGGTTTCACGGTGTCAACCAGATTCATTTGTCTCTCAGTCCCACCACCAATCCGTTTGCGACTCGGCGGGTGTCGAGTTCGCTCGATCCGAGTTTGCTCGATCACCTTGCAACAGGCCGTATTCGTCCAGGGCGAATGGGCGGGTTTGCAGCAGGCTGGTCGTGTCGACCGAGACTCCACCGCTCACGCCCACAATTAGATGCTTGGCGTTGACGAGGCGATAGTTCAGGACGGTCTCAACCTGCTTCGGACTAGTGCGTTTCCCGACCTGATACTTTTCCGGCGGTAGGAGATATTTCATCTGCCATCCGACCTGGTCAGGAAGATCCTCGGAGCGGAGGATCGCGGCCACCAAAGCGAGGTCAAAGATGTTCCGCAATTCGGCATAAACGGGATACTTAGTGGCCAAGTCATTAAAGTGCGCGGTGAAGCTGTGGGCGAATTGGTGATTCGGTTCGGTGGAGGTCCCGGTATGCACGCGTTCCCCACGCTCGGTCAGCAACTCATTCTCACTGAGCACCTTGACGCCGGTACCGCGCCAAGCAAACGCGTTACGCTCAGACGTGGTGCGTAGCGCTTCATAATTCAAGGTGAACCACCAACGCAAGACATCTAACGGCAGCGGCTCACCACCGGCAGTGATCGTCACGGTATCGAGGTAGCTGGTGACGCCGCGTGTGCCCGGTTCGAGTCCGATGCCGACGAGCTTCATGTGGTAATCCGCTTCGACCAGCACATGTGCCGCACGAGTACTTGGGTCGATGCCAAACACGCTAATATCTTGGCGACCCAGGCGGGTGCGCAGGCCATTGAGCCAATTATCGCGCTGATGCGGTTTGAGCGGTGTCTGCCCGGTTTCCTGAAGATACTGCTGCACGGACGCCAAATTTTCTTGTCGCGGCGTAATCGAGCAGCCAAAGCGACCGTGTTGATTGAACGCATTTCGCAGCAGCACGATGAAGTCGTCGAGTTGGATGATTGGCGCTCCGTCCGTCAAACTGATGGCACGTCCCTCGCCATCCGTCGTCCAATCGCCGGCCGGACCTGCCAGGACGATATCGCGAGTCTCGGGATAGACGAACACATATTGGATTCGATGCAGGCCAGCCAGATTGAGCATCACGTCGCTTGGTGGTCGCCCGGCCGCGTCGCGTGTTTGCAGATGTCGCTCCAAACGCGATAAGGAAATCTTGCGGAGTTCGGAAGGGCGGCGGGCATCCCGGGAATCCGTTTTGCTTGCTGCCGCGCGGGCTCTCAAGTCGCTCAGTGTCGCGACCGACTCGGGGGTGAGACGTCGCATCAAGCCCGTCGCATCGACAAACACTCCTCCGGGAAACGGTTCTACGGCACCCGGTCCGCCCACCGTCTCCCAACTGTCGGGTGCAATCGTCGATTCGATCAATTCGATGAGCGTCTCAAAGTCCGCCAGTGCCGCGCCGCCTCGCGCGCCACTGCGTTGCTCGGGTACTTCGGCCAAGTCCAGAAGCACGTCGCTCCGCGCATGATCGTCGACAATGGCATGAGTTGTTTCGAGCGCGGCTTGAAACATGCCCGCGTTCGCCTGCGCGGTCGCGATCATGCGCCACAGGGTGTCGCGCTCCGCGGGAACTTGGGCTTGCCGAGCCAATTGCTGTGCGGGGCCAAACTCGCCCGCATCCAGATGTGCTTGGACGAGCTCGGAAGTGGGCTGCCGAGTGTCCGCTGCCCAAGACATGCTCGGAAAGGCAACGAGCCCGGAAAATACAAATAAACAAGTCGCCCATGGTTGGGCAAGACGAACGAAAAGCATCACGAGCCTCCTTGGCTGCTGTGCAGCCATCGAGACCTAATCCCCTGTACTTGTTCCAAGGTCGCAGATCGGGATTGGCGATGCAAGTCACTCCACCAAAGTTTTGATGCGAGTTGAAGTCCTGGCAACGGCGTCACGGTGTTGTTTCCGCGTCCAAGAAACACAACGAGCCCCGGCTACAGAGCGGGGCTCTTGTGTTGGCTTCGTCATTCAGCCTGTTGAGTCTCGTGGTACGGGCTCAACACACCGAAGCGAGTACGTGTCGGAGGGAACTACTTCTGGCAAGCTCCACCCTTTTGGCAAGCGTCGCCCTTCTGGCAAGCTCCGCCTTTTCCACCCTTTTGGTGTGCGCCACCGAACAGACCACCCTTTTGGTGAGCTCCGCCGAACAGACCACCTTTTTGGTGAGCTCCGCCTTTGCCGCAATCACCCTTTTGGCAAGCGTCGCCCTTCTGGCAAGCTCCACCTTTTTGGTGAGCACCACCGAACAGACCACCCTTTTGGTGAGCTCCGCCCTTGCCGCAGTCACCCTTTTGGCAAGCTCCGCCATTCTTCTGGCAAGCTCCGCCATTGCCGCAGCCACCCTTCTGGCAAGCTCCACCCTTTTGGCAAGCTCCGTCCTTCTGGCACGCACCGCCTTTGCCACAATCACCCTTTTGGCAAGCGTCGCCCTTCTGGGAAACACCGTAACCACCACCTAAATTCATCACGCGATCGAGCAACTCGAAGGCGTTTGCGTTGGAGCTGGCCAAACAGAACAGGCCAGCCGCGAGCAACGCGGGAACAATTGAACGAAATCTCATGGGAGGGCTCCTATTACCGGAATATCGCTAACGACTGGAAACAACCACACTGCCATCGGTCTGCGCCTGAGGTGTGCTGTCGTTTGACGGCAGCAACCTGCGGCGTAGACGAGACTCGTGGCTCAGCAACTCTGCTGAATCCTTGCCTTCATCATCGTCAACCCAGTTGGCCAATCTTTACCGATCAGCCAAAACACATGCACAATTCCCAGTCTTACTTATTTGATTTCTCGGGATCTAACGTGCGTACTCACGTTGCCGGTTGTAGGTTCAGAAATGTCGGGTCAGGGGAGCCATGGCAAGATTTGTGGCGACGTCAGCTCCGAGTTTGACCTAGGATTCCTGTTGGAGACGACTTCGAAGCCATTCATGCGAATGACTGACAGAGCAAGCCATCTCCGGGCATGACAACTTAATTCACACGACAGTTCTTTTCTTCCTAAGGGGCAGGCAGATGAGCGAACTGACACTGAGCCAGGGGTACGTCTACTCCAATCTGGCTCTCGATCCTGATCTAGGCGAACTCGTCGAAATGTTCGTCGACGAAATGCCGGAGCGCGTCGAGAAACTTCAAGACTGCTGGGACCGCGCCGATCTGGATGGATTGGGTCGCGTCGCGCACCAATTCAAAGGAGCCGCCGGCAGTTACGGCTTCGAGGAGCTCACGCCGTTTCTCCAACGCCTGGATCACAGTGTCAGGACGGCTCGGCCTGACGACGAGATCCTGGCCGCACTGGATGGAGTGATCGAGATGTGTGAACGAGTTCGCGCCGGGGCTCCCGCGTAGGTCGGCTACTCGGGAGGAGGAAGCTTGATCCGCCACGATATCACGGCCTCGCGCGTCATGACCACAAGTTGGTCGGAGGCGAGTTGCAGGCCCGTGAGCTCGTGGCCGGTTGCGAAGTTATCCGAGAACTGGCCGTCGGCTCGAATGAAGTGAACGGTGCCATCCGGTGCCGCCACGCACCAATAAGCCGCTTGCGCCAGGACGCCCGAGGTGACGAATTGGATCGGATTCCGAAACGTTCCGTTGGGCAGCGGATAGTTCCAGACCTCTCGCAACTCGGCATCGAGACCCAGGGCCACGAGATTCCCGGCCTCGCTATACGTCAAACCACAATAGACGGTGGCTGCGGACGTGGGGAAATTCGCCGTGTATAAGTGGAAGATCGTCCTATCGGCGATCGTCACCGGCTCTTCGGAATTTGTCTGAAGGTCATACTTCAGCAGTTTCCCGGCTTCGTTCGTGCCCCACAGACTCACGGGTTCTCCTGAGTTGTTACTTGCCAACGCCAGCGACAATAGTTTGGCCGGGAGCGGGTTGCTCCCAAGCTGCCTCCCATCCGGCGAATGACACTGAATACCAAGCTGATCGGCAAACGCCAAGACAATCGTGGGCTCGTCGTGCCCTTCGTCGGGAGGCGCGAGTTGAAGATCGGAGAGTCCTGGATGGTTTTGGTCCGCAGCGGGTATTTCAAGCTGACGCTGCCAGCGCGAATCAAACAGATAGGCCCGTTGACCTTGGATCTCCCCAACCAAATAGAACTGCTCGCCACGTGCACTTCTCGCTCCGCGAAGGACGTTGATGCGACTTTCATTTAAATCGAGTTCATGCCGCCCTAAGACTTGGCCGCCGAGCGATAACTCGACGATCTTTTGGCCAGCCTCGATGATCAATAACTTCTGGGCGTCGTTTTCCGAGTTATCGTCACGATCAACAAGGAGCCCGTTGCCGGGGCCTTCGAGCGTATCGATGCTCCACAGCGGTTCCAAGGACAAGTGCGCTGGTTCGCTGTGCGGTTTGATCCGAGCGAGAGCTTGCTCGACTTCGGCGATGCGTTTCGAATCTTGGGCCAGACTCAATAGCTTCGCGTATTCGAGTTGCTGGGTCGCGTGAGCCTCGCGGATTTCGCTGGCCAAGTCATGGCCGTCACTCAGGCGATCAAGGATCACGGGCAATTCGCGAGCCAGATTCGTATTGGCCCCGGCCTCGAAAATCTGCACGGTTCCCTGCGCATCCAGCACGACCAACGTCGGCAAGGTCGGAATGCGAAACACGTCGTTACCGCAGGCGTCCAGGTCGCGGAGCAGTGGCAACTCGACTTGCCATGACTTGAGCATGCTCGCGATCTGGGCATTCGTCACGCTCGACGGCTCGGTCGCGATGGCATAAACCCGCAGCGAGTCATCTCCGCGTCGAGCCTCATAGACGCTGCTGAGTTGCTCCAAAGTCACTCGGCAAGCCGGATGACCATTGAACCACACGAGCACAGCCACCTTGCCGTCCAACTCGGCGGGACCGATCCGTTGACCAGTCAGATCGTAGGCGGCAAACGGTGCCGGACGGTGGCCGAACAGTTCCGAAGGCAGAGCCGGCGGAGGCAACACAAACGCGTGAACCTGCTTCGATCCTGGGGGAATCGGGAACTCAAACGCGCCGTCCACGAACGCCGGCGCGAGCGAGGCTTCGCGAAACTCGGCCCGCAGACTGAGCTCACGCACATCTTCACTGGCGGCCAATTCAGGCAGGATCCGGTCGGCGGGATACTCCAAGCAGCGTAGCAGTTGATTCTCCTGGTCAATCCAGAAGACGTACGTCCCTGAATCGCTGGCGACGGAGACGCGCTGACAGCGATGTCCCTCGAAGTCCACCGGATCAAGTACACGGCGTATCGTTTCGCCCTGCCACAGCGTTTGGAGAGGCTTGTCCGCGAATAATAACTCGAGTTGTAGGGGCTGTCGCCCGAGGCCACTGGTCAGCGATTCACGCAACAGCGGGTCGTGATAAAGCTGTTCCAGGCTCAGCGGGCCGTTGAGGTCGCGCACGAGAATCTGGCCATCGATATTTCCCGACAATTGGTCATGGATCTGAGCCCGTAGTTGCTGGCCGTTGCACACCGCCACGGCGTGGTAAGCCTCGACACGCAGTTGCCCGGGGAATCGGGTGGCGACCGCGAGGGGTGCTTCATCGATTCGAATGTCGCCGTGTTGGCGATATCGCAAGCGAACTCGCCCCTGGTCGGCGTAGCCGGTCGCATAGCGGTAGACCTGCTCCATCCGGCTCAACAGATCGTCGGCTCGGGTGTCCGAGGTTTGACTGGTGGAAACAGACGCAGCCTGCGACGTGGGAGTATCGGTCCGTTGGCAACCGAGCTGGGCTGATAGAACAGCCAGCGCTGCTAGTACCTTGAAAAGTTCGCGGGAAAGGGGGTCGCACATCGCCAGGGCATCCTTGTCAGCGAAGCTGTTCCTGTGGTAGGGATGGTAGCAATCAGGTTTCGGAGTTGGTCAAACATTATCAGCCAAGTGGCGTGTATGGTAAAGCGGAGCTTCTTGACCAGCTTTTCGCCGCAGGGCTATGATTCAGGACATCGCGATGGTTCCAGACGGGTTCGCCAATCAATTTTGTGTTGGGAATCAGGTTTGTTTTCTTAGGAAGCCCAAGACTATGCCTGTCGAACTCAAGTACGGAGACTGCGGAACGCTGCGCATGGAACTTCCCGAGCATATCGTGCTCGTCGATTTCTCGGCTCCACGGGGTGTTCCTTTGGACGATCCGTCCGCGGCGGTGGCGGCCGCCATGGCCGATCCTCTGAATTTTCCCCGGCTGAGCGACGCCACGATTCCCGGTGATCGGATTGTACTTGCCGTCGACCGTGGTGTGCCTCAGTTACCCGCCGTGGTGGCGGGTGTGATTCACACGCTGATCGAGGGTGGAGCCGCGCTGGTCGATCTGGAGATCGTGATGGCGGCCTCTGTCGACGAGTCGCCGGTTTGCCCTGTTTCCGCGTTGCCCGACACGATGCGCGACGCCATCAAGGTAAGTCGACATGAATCCAGCAATCGGGAATCGCTAATGTACTTGTCGGCATCCAAGGAAGGCAAACCGATCTATTTCAACCGAACGATTGGCGAGGCGGATGTCGTGCTTCCCATTAGCACGCTCAGATTGGATCAATCCTTGGGCTACTCGGGTGTCTACGGAGGTCTGTTCCCTACGTTCTCGGACGAGGCGACGCAAATGCGGTATCGAGCCCCCAGTTCCGCGGACTGGGCGGCTCATCGTCGCCGTCGCCGCGAGGAGGCGGAGGAAGCGGCGTGGGCATTGGGCGTGCAGTTTACCGTGCAGGTCACGCCGGGGCCGGGCAACACGGTGCTCAATGTGCTTGCTGGCGACGCCCAAGCCGTCGCGCGGTATGGCCAGAAGTTGTGTGAAGCCGCTTGGCTCCACCGCGTGTCCCAACGTGCTCGTCTGGTCGTGGCCTCGATCGAAGGAGGACCCGAACAGCAGACCTGGGAGAACTTTGGCCGAGCCCTCTACGCCGCCTCGCAGGCGGTGGCAGACGGCGGAGCGATCGTCCTTTGTACCAACCTGCAATGTCGACCGGGGCCCGCCCTGCAAAGGTTGACCGGGATGCGCGATTATGATTCATTGCTGCATGATCTGCGCCGCGAGCGTTCCCACGATGCCACGTCGGCGGCCTTGCTGGCCGAAGCGTTGGAGCGTGTGCAAGTCTATCTGTTGAGCAACCTGGACGAGTCGGCGGTGGAGGATTTGGGGGTCGGGCATGTCGCTGACTCGGACCAACTGGAACGGCTGAGTCGCCAATTCGAGTCGTGCATGCTGTTGGGCAATGCTCAACATGCGGTCGTGGCGGGATGGGATGAGTGAACTTGCGTGGCGATGACCCCTGATCCTGCTCGACGGACAGCCCTTCGGGAAGCTCACACGCTCACCCACGGAGTCGGCTTTTGCGATGTCAGCGGACGAACCCAAATCGCACTGACCGGAGCGGATCGCGCGAAAGTCTTGCACGGGCTTTGTACAAACGACGTTAAGCGACTGACAACCGGTCGGGGCTGCGAGGCGTTCTTGACCAACGTCCAGGGTAAGACCATCGGCTACGTTTGGGTCTTCTGTCGCGAGGACTCACTGGTTCTCGATACGGCGCCCGGTTTCGCGGGAGTGATCTTACCCTCGCTCGACCGTTACATCATTCGGGAAGATGTGCGATTGGCGGATCAGTCCGCCGAAGTGGGTGAAGTGCTGGTCAGCGGCGTCGAGTCGCTGGCGATCTTGGAGACGATGTTTGGTTGCGTCATTCCGGACGAGCGGATGAGTGTGACCCAGGGGAAGTCGTCGGATTTATCCGTGGAGATTCGTCGCGTTCCTTACGCCTCACCGGTCTGCTTCTTTGTAAGCTGTCCGGCGGCTCAGGTCACCTCGTTACTGCGGCTTTTGCAAGCCAACGGGGCCAGCGCATGTTCGGCCGACTCCGTGGACGCCGCGCGCATCGAGATGGGGATGCCCGTGTTTGGCCAGGACCTTAGTCTCGACAACTTGCCTCAAGAAGTGGCCCGCGACCAACTCGCGATCAGCTTCACGAAGGGCTGTTATCTGGGGCAAGAGACGGTCGCGCGGATCGATGCCTTGGGGCATGTCAATCGCTTGCTGACGGGAATCAAGTTCTCAGGAGACGTGGTGCCGCCGCCGGGCAGCGTCATCGAACGGGAGGGCAAAGCCATAGCGACGATCACATCGTCGTGCTGGTCGCCACGCCTAACGTGCCCCTTGACGCTCGCTTATGTACGTCGCGGATTCGAGCAGCCGGGAACCACATGCCCCTCGGCGTTTGGCGTTGGGGAAGTTGTCGCGTTGCCGCTCAATGCGTCGCTGCCACCTACCGACGAGGGCGATCTCGATCAGCCCGCTCGTCAAACAACTCGCTAATCGATTGATCGTGATGAGTTCGTTTAATGGCTTCGGCCAATAGCGGAGCCACAGTGCGTACTTTGATCTTGGGCAGGGCTTGCTCGTCGGCCAGGGGAATACTGTCGGTGATGACGACGCTATCGATGGGGGCTTCTTCTAGGTTCCTGCGTGCGGGCCCACACAGCACGCCGTGCGTGACGGCTACGTGGATTTCCCTCGCTCCTTCGCCTTTCACCAGGCGAGCCGCGCCACAGATCGAGCCGGCCGTGCTGATCATGTCATCAAAGAGTAGCGCCACGCGTCCCGCGACCGGTCCGCCGATGATGTTCTCCTGTTTGGTTCGTAAGGCATCGCTACGGCGTTTGTCGACAATGGCGAGCTTGCCGCCCATGCGTTTGGCATGGCCAATCGCGCGCTTGATGCTCCCTTCGTCCGGGCTGACGACCACGATTTCGTCCTCGGTCAGTCCCATTTGCAAAAAGTGTTCGTTCAAGACGGGACCGGCATACAAGTGATCCACGGGGACGTCAAAGAACCCTTGGATCTGGGGCGCGTGCAAGTCCATGGTGAGTACGCGGTCAGCGCCCGCACGCGTAATCAGGTTCGCAACCAGTTTCGCGGTTATCGGCGTTCGCCCTTCGTCTTTGCGATCCTGTCGAGCGTAGCCGAAATAGGGAATGACGGCCGTCACCCGAGCGGCGCTGGCGCGCTTGCAACTGTCGATCATGATCAACAGTTCCATCAGGTTGTCGTTCACGGGGGGCGAGGTGGGCTGGATCAGGAAGACATCTCGGCCGCGCACGTCCTCTTCGATCTTGCAGTAGTTTTCACCATCGGGGAACTTGCCGAGCGTAATCTCCCCCAGCGGTAAGTGCAGTGAATCACAAATATCCTGTGCCAACTGAGGATTGCACTGACCACTAAAAATCTTCAATTCACG
>JBGTHH010000195.1:0-7008 GCA_041746275.1 Pirellulaceae bacterium
CGCAACTTGCGGGACTTTCAGCAGGTTCCGGGACTGAAAACGGAAGACTGGTTGTCGCGTTCGCGGTGATCGTTCGTGCGTTCTGCTCACGGTCGGATTGATAACTGTACGGATTGATAACTGTACCTGTCCCCGTTCCTCTCGTTCCGTAGCATTTCGTGAGCGTGCTTCGTGTAACTCCGCGTCGAACACCAACACTTCCCACGCGTCAACTCTCGCTTGTTGATCCTCGTAGCCGAAAACGATAAGCTACCGAGATAGCTGACTGTCCCCATGGTCTTCCCGCTTCGATGCCGCTTCGGCCGTGCGATGCGCCAAAAGAACCTGCAGTGCGACCGCTTCGGACACGGGCGGAGGAACGGCGTTTCCAACTTGTCGCGCGCAATCCCAAAGGCTACCAAAGAACGTAAAGGTCTCAGGAAACCCCTGTAGACTGGCAGCTTCGCGTATTGTGAGGGCGCGATCGTATTTAGGATGACCGAACCGTCCGTTCGAAAAGGAAATACATTTCGTCGTTATCGTTGGTGCTGGCCGATCCCAGTACATGCGAGCGTAACTATCCCGGAACGACTTCCCGCGACCTCGGCTAGACTCACCTTCGCGAAGTTGTTGCAGTCGGCGCAAATTCTCGGGTGCTGGCTTCAATGTTCGATGGTTCGGAATACGATCGTCGGAGAGCGGAAAATGACCAATTGCATCACGGACCGAAACCGGGGTCGCGGCGGATTGCGCGGGAAGACTAACCGGCATTTTTCCGGCGATCACAATTAGCCTGTCACGATTCTGTGGCACACCAAAATGACTCGCCCGCAGAACGCCAAACACGATTCTGTACTTCATACTCTCGAGGGTGGCGAGAATTGTGCTCCAGGCTTTCTGCCTACGAATAATTGCCGGGACATTCTCCATAATCACGCAGTACGGGCGAATTCGCTTGATCAACTTCGTGTAGGCGACAATCTCCTCAGAGATGTCTTGCGTTCGACGATTCAAGCGGCTGAATAGCTGGCATGGAGGCCCTCCCGCCAGTACGAGACGGTTGCGATTCTCGACATGCGCTAGCAGTTGAGCGGGTCGGACATCCTGAATGCGTGCAGCAAGATGTACCGTGTTTGGGAAGTTAAACTGGTACGTTTCCCGACTACGCAGATCGCAGTCGACCCCCACGCGCACGACCATCCCCGCGTTCATCAGTCCAAGGCTCAACCCCCCGGCACCACAGAAGAGATCAACGCATTCAAGCATGCTCGGAAATGTCCCTTAGTAGCGTCTCGATCTGTTGATACACCATTTCACGGGTGGCACAGAACTTCGTTACGAACATCTTCTGAAAGTGAATGATGTCATCACTAGTGACCTCGACGCGCTTTGGGTCGAGTGAGATCGTGAGCTGACGAAACTTCTGTTTCGGTGTTGATTCCTGTTCCAATCGAGCCTGTACCTTCACCACCTCTGATGACGGGAGAAATGCCTTGCATAGTTCAAGTGCAGTGTCATCGTTCCAGATCGCTTCTTCTGGCGACGCGCATGGCAAGTACCGCACCTTGTTGCGAAAGTAGGTTACGAACTGCACACGCAGATTGGCCCTGTCCGCCTCGGGCATGTTCGAGTCTTCAAGAAACCGTATGGCCATCCCCATCTCGTCGAGAATCATGCTGTCCAATTGTGCGACGGTGGCTTCTCGGGAGATGCTGTCGGAGAACAAGCTGGCACTGGGCCGAACGTCGCCGTCAAATATGACAAAGGGTTGCGGCTCCGATTGAAGCATGAACGTGCTGATGTCCTGCTTTATGCCGGTATCACCACCAGGACGGAATGCAATTTCGAAGCGAGCGGCAAACGCCGCCGACTGATTCGCGAGAACCGCTTCCAAGAGCAACTTCGCCAGTACATCCTCTACCACAATGTTGATTTTGTCTTCGACTGGATGTCCTATGAAGTAGAACGCTTCGTGGGCGGAAACATTGTCCACACAGCGGAAGGAGCCATCGGGATCCAAGGACAAGACTTTGATTGCCGCCGCTGGAAGATGTCTAACAAGTGCCGGCGAGTGGGTCGAGAGCACGCACTGCAGCTTCTTCGCTAGAACCTTTCGAAGAAGAAAAGCCAGTAGTTTCTCTTGTGCCCCTGGATGAAGTGACGTTTCCGGCTCGTCAAGAAGTACCAGTTGCCCCGGAGCGCATCGCGTGAGGTCATGAACAAGTCGTACGACCGACGCTTCTCCGCTTCCGGCAAACGCCTCAGAATACGATCTTTGTTCCGTGGTAAAGAGCACCGATGTCCCCCACGTTTCGTAGAGGCGGTGCTTGACAAGACGTCCGGCCGAATATGTCCTTCCAATGATCTGACTAATCTCCGCAAGTTCATCGGAGGTCAGTTCCACGACAGGTTCGTGCATGACGTGGCGACCGAACGAGACTGTCTGCTGGTCTACGAGAATTCGACGTAGTTGTTTTGAACGGCTCCGGAGGTAATCCTGAATGCGAGGCGCTCGTGGCTTACCTCGCGCGATATATTTGATCCAGTTCTTGGTCTTTGCGGTCTGCTTCAGGATCGACTCGGGATAGAAATAGAAACATCTATCGAACGCATTTAGCTGCGTCTTGAAATTCAGGTACGTCACATCCATCGCGATGGCGGGACTGCGTTTCTTACCGGGCAAGAGCTGCATGCCATGCTGCTTAACTGGGCGACTCGGTTCCCAATAGTCGGGATCACCTGGGCGGCGTATCCGCATTTTTAAGACTTCGTGCTTTACCCCGTTCTTGGTGTAGCCATACCAAAAGGCTGACTTGGCTGACGGCGCTAGAGCTGTTCGGCGGCGTGTGTCTGGCTCGTCGGTGTCAATCGGATCGAGGTCAGTTCCGAACCAGTAGTTTCCAACACTGCTCTTTTCCGGGGCACCTGATAGCGCGTGCAATACCGACGATTTGCCGCTTCCGTTTTGTCCAACGAGCACGGTTAGGGGAAATTCAAACGAGATTCGAGTTCCAGCCTCAAACCCTCGATATTTGGCGAATTGAATGAAGTCAATGTATGGTTGAAAAGTTCCGGCGGCTTTCGCTTTACAGATACTGGCGACGAGCTTATCGATTCCCGTCTCTGGTTTCACGTCCATTCCTGCCAAGTAAGAACCGTAGTATTCCATCCACCCCCACCTAGGAATGGTCAATCGGCAGCGCGCTCCTGAATGCATGATGTTTCACAATTCCGTCGTCTTAACCGTCACAAATTGCCCGATCGTTCAATCGTGCCTTTCAGCAGCGTGGCACTGTCGGTCAAGGGTTGTGCTGAGTGTGCCACTGTCGTCTTGACAGTGCTTTTGTTCGTCTGCGGTTTGGCGACGTGCATGAGCGAGGTAGAATACAGCGGTCGAGGAAGAGGAACCACGCAAAGGAGAATCATCAATGTCGGCCATTGCTTATCCGCATGTCAAAGTGACGCAAGATGGCGTGCCAATCCTGGTGGGGACAAAGACGAAGGTGGTCGAAATTGTGTTGGATCGACTGGCGCATCATTGGGATTCCGAAGAAATCCAACGGCAACACCCGCACTTGTCCCTGGCGCAGATTTACTCGGCGCTGGCCTATTACCACGATCACCAAGAGACGCTGGATCGTGACATTGCCGCACGGTTGGAAAAGATCGATCAGATCGCGTCGGCTCAACCAGCGTCCGCCATGAGCGCAAAACTTCGCGCGCTGGGAAAACGGCCATGAGCCTGCGACTATACATGGACCACCATGTGGCGTCTGCGATCTCGCTGGGATTGCAATACCGCGGAATCGACGTTCTCACAGCCGAGCAGGACCAGACCGCCGACTGGGATGACGAGCCGTTACTCCAACGAGCAACTGAGTTAGGACGTATCGCGTTTACCCAGGACGATGACTTTTTGGCCATCGGTCACCGGTGGCAACGCGCTGGACGCGACATTGCGGGAATCGTGTACGCACATCAACTCAGGATCACCATTGGCCAAGCCGTTCGGGACTTGGAGCTAATCAACAGGTTCTGACGCCTGATGAAATGAAGAACCGAATTGAATTCTTGCCATTGCGACGATAAGAACCGGTTCTTCGTTCAGCTAGGGAACATGCAGCTTGGGAATATGTCTCGACCGCGGTAGGAGCTTGTCGCAGGTGAAACACAAATTAGGTAGGTCACGCTCTGCGTGACGGAGGACGATTGGAACCTTGGCAAGCTACGAGCTGCACAACAGACCTGGACCCGACATTACGATCCATTCCGTCATGCGAAAGCATGACCTACAGGACTGACTGTTACGGTGACCCTGCGGCAGTCAGCCAGTCTTCGACCATCAGCCCTTGGACGCGGGAGAACTCACCAATGTTGCTCGTGACCAGCGTCAGCCCATGACGCACGCAGATGGAGGCAATCTGCAGGTCATAAGGGCCGATGACAAGTCCCGCCAATTCTAATTCATGTCGGATCCTCGCGTGCTCGACAGCGTCCGCGTCGTCAAACGGGACGGAATCGAATGGAGCCAGCGCCAGGTTTACGGTCGCAACGCGGCGATTGCGGTCTCCATACTTCTCGGCTCCGTGGAGCAATTCGCTGCGCACAATTGAACACGTTACGACGTAAGCCGGTTGGAGTGTTGCAAGCTTTCCATGAATCGGGCTGCCTGGCCGCTTCAAATAGTGAATCCATGCGTTCGTATCAAGCAACTATGGCATCACCAGTCATCCCGGCTGGGCAACTCGCCTTGCGGCGGCCGTTCGAACTCTTCACCCGCCAGCGCTCCGGCCGTTTGCTCAAAGTACCCGTCCGGCCACTCAGGCGATGAATTCGTTTCCACTTTCTCGGTGTCGCCAACCGGCTGTACCGTCACGTCCTGGCCATCGGGCAAATGAACATCCAACGGCAGAATCACCACGCCGTTACGAACCGTGCCTCGATAGATCATGGAAACCTCCCTTGTCTTGGACTTTCTCTATAATATCGTTCTGGTGGTCGCGAGGACACAGTTCCAGGCACACCGGAAACGACAGGTTCCGAAATGCGGGGCTCCGCTTCGGCATCTTTTCGGTGACTTCGCTGATGCCCACCTCCGAGCCTGAGCGTGGCCTTGGGTGGTCGCGATTGGTCTACGTGGCGGCGAGGAAAGCTACCTGGAAAGCTGGTTGTCCTCGCGCTTGACCCGCAGGAGAAGTGAGGATGGTTCTGGAACTGTTAAAAGAGCGGTACGTCCCGCGCCCAACGCGCTGATACTCCCGAGAATTGCCGCTGGCCATTGACTATCGGGGTGCGATTGCGAAAATCGCCAACTTTCAGGTGCCCCCGTGTGCGAGAGACGAGGAGCTTAAATGCCATGCCATTGCTACTACTGCGTGAAGAGGATGTCGCGAGGTTGCTCGATATGCCCACGACGATCCGCGTTGTGGAAGAGGCGTTTCGGCAGCTTGCCGGTGGACGAGCGCATAACGTGCCCCGGCAGCGTGCTCGTGGGACCGGCATCGTCTTGCATTCGATGAGCGCGGCCGCTGACTACTTGGGACTTGTAGGTTGGAAACAATACACCACCACGTCCACTGCGGCTGTGTTTCATGTCGGTCTGTACGACCAAGCCTCGGGCGACCTGATCGCGCTGATCGAGGCCAATCATTTGGGTCGACTGCGAACCGGGGCCGTGACCGGTGTGGCGGCCAAGCTTCTGGCCGTGCCGGACGCCGATCAAGTGGGCCTATTCGGCACCGGCTGGCAGGCGGAATGTCAACTGGCCGCGGTGGTCGCAACTCGTAACCTGAAGCGTGCGCTGGTCTATGGCCGCGATCCCGCGCGGCGAGTCGCCTTCGCAAGCACAATGTCCCAGCGGTTGGAGATTGAAGTCGTGCCCGTGAACTCGCCTCGCGAGGCGGCCGAAAATCTGCCCATCGTGATCACCGCCACCAGCAGTCGCCAGCCAGTGTTTGATGGCGACTGGCTGGCACCGGGGACGTTGGTCTGTGCCATAGGTTCCAACTGGCTGAATAAAGCCGAGATTGACGTGACCACACTTCGTCGAGCCCACGCGGTGGTTTGTGACAACATCGCCGCTTGCCAAATCGAGGCGGGTGACTTTGTAGCGGCAGAGGCTGCTGGAGAATTCACTTGGTCCGAGGTGCTTGAACTAAAGGACATTATCGTTGGACGTGTTGAAGCTCGCGCCGATGCTCAAGACATCATCGTCTTCAAGTCGGTGGGGATGGCGCTGGAGGATGTCGCGGTTGGCGGAGAGTTGTTGAAGCTCGCCCAGCAAGAACTGCGGAACCGAGGCTAGAGCCTTTCCGAAAAGGGGTCAGACCCTCTCCGGCGAGGCCAAACACCCAACGAAGTCGACTCACCTCCAAAGGGTCAGACCCCTTTTCGGAAAGGCTCTTAGTCCAAGTCACCAGCATGGAGATGGCAATAGCTCTCGTAGCGCCGAGCGTCCAAGCGCCCGTCGGCTACGGCATGCTTGACCGCGCAATCGCTCTCGTGAGTGTGAGTGCAATCGGGGAAGCGACAGTGATTGATATAGGGTCGCACATCGCGAAAGTACCCGGCGACTTCCTCGGGGCTGACGTCCCAAAGTTGGAACTGACGGATCCCCGGCGTGTCGACGATATAGCCTCCACCACTGAGCGGAATGAGTTGCGCGGTCGTGGTGGTGTGGCGGCCCTTTTGGTTCTCGTCGCTAACGGTATTCACGCGCAGCGCGAGTCCCTCGTCGAGTGCATTGAGCAGTGAGGATTTGCCGACTCCGCTTTGTCCGGCGACGACACTCTCTTGACCACGGACGATCTGCCGGATGTGATCGATTCCGCGCCCCGTGGCCACCGACATCAGCACGACGCGATAGCCCATTTGCCCGTACACGCCAGCCAACGGCTGCAAGTCGGCGGGCTGCACCAGATCAATTTTGTTGATGCAAATCACCGGACGAATGCCCCCTTTTTCGGCCGTCACTAGCAGGCGGTCGATCAGATTTGGCTTCAAATAAGGCTCGGCAGCGCTCGAAACGAT
>JBGTHH010000196.1:0-8869 GCA_041746275.1 Pirellulaceae bacterium
CCTTTCGCCAGTTGCTGCAACAAGGGTCGATTCACTTCGTTTCCGACGCCGATGCAAAACACGCGAGCTCCCGACGGACGCGACTGGATTAACGACAGTAATTCCTGTTGTTCGTTCTGTTCGGTCATGCCGTCGGACAGCACGACGACGTTCAACGGCCGGTCGGCATCTTGATAGCGGTAGGCGGCCATAATCGCGGGCCGTAGCGATGTGCCGCCGCGTGCTTGCTGCGACTCAAGGAAAGTTGCGGCAGCTTGCGTGGCTTCTTCGTTCGTCGCTTGCAACTGGTTGAACAGCGTGTTGGCGGCGACGTTGAACGTGATGACTTCGAAGCGGTCCTCCTCGCCGAGGGCTTCGATGAACGCCGCCAGCGAATTGCGCGACAGCCGCAATTTGCCGTCGTTGGACATACTGCCGGAGACATCCAGTACAAACACGTAGTCCATGCCTCGATTGAGTTCCTCCAGTTCTTTGCCCGCGGTCAGCGTCAACAGGAAATAGCCGTCTTCACCAGGTTGCTTGGCGGTAATGACATCGATTCCGGTGCGTGGCCGCTCGGTCTCATAGGCAATCACCACATCGCGGCTCAAATCGCCGCCCTGCGTTTCCAGACTGGCTTGATAGTAGTTCGGCGCGTGACTGACAACGACGAAGTCGTCGGCGTGTGATGGGCTCTCCATCGTCACGATCGGCACTTCGCTTTTCACATCCAACGAAAATGCAAATCGGCCCGTCGTTCGTTGTTGAAGGTCACTGCGAGTCTGCGTCGCCAACGGATAGACATAGGTGGCCCAGTCGTGGTCGTAGTTCAACTCCTGGTAATACGTCACCTTCACTCGCTGTTCCGCACCGGCGGCGATGGGAAAGATACGCATCTCGAACCGTTTATAGTCGACCTGCTCCAACAGGCCCGGGTCGCGCCGCACCCGTTTGTAACTCTCGTAGATTTGCCGAGCCCTGTCCTTCTCGACGACTTCGCCGATCATCTCCTTACCATCGATCCACATGCTAAAGTTGGCGACGCTTGCCCCCTGGGGCACAGGGAACGTGTAGAGGGCTTCGACGATGCGGTTCTCCGTATTCAGAAAGACTTGTTCGACATCCGTAACGGCCACCCCATTGTTAATCGTGACTCGGACGTCTTGCTCCTTGATCTCCAACACGCCTCCCAACCCGCCGTCCGCGATTAACAGTCCGGCGGCTCTGGCGGAGGTGGAACTTAGGCAAAGCGCGGCGGTGGTTGCCGCGACGGCGACGAAGGATAATCGTTTGCGAATACGCATGATTCGGCTCCAAGTGTGAAAGTAAGCAGTAAGCACTGAGGAATCGGCCTAGATCAATCCACGTGCCAAAGCTTTAAGGAATCACGCAAGGTGCTGCAATGTAATAAGTTGCGATCTTCGCGGTGGTGCATCAGCGACTTTGTTGTGTACATTATCTGTACCGACTCATGCATTTGGTGTGCGCATACACAAAAAGGAATTTTATGTCACTTTTCAATTCCACCGATCGGCGTTTTGCCCAGGCCATTGCGGACCTGAGTTACTGCAATCCGTTTCTACCCGAGCGGATCGAGTGGGAACGTGTGGCGCTGGGAGACCAGTTTGACGAGACGGAAGCGGTATGGAGTAAACGTGGCGATTGGGAGAGCGGCCGCCCCAATGTCTTGCGGCTCCAAGAGCGAACGGAGGCGTTGGCGACTCGACTTCGTGATGAATTGGCTGGCGGCGCGAAGGCGGATGCTGCTGAGATTCGGTTGTACGAGGATCTGGTCAATTATTTGTTGTATCACCGTTACCGGCCGCAATTGGCGGTCGCGTCCGCTGCGGAAGTCGGCAAGCCACATCCGCTGCGATTCTGGAAGCAGTTCTTGAACGACTATCAGCATTTTCTCGTGCCGCTGGCGTGCGGTCCCTCGGAACCCGCGAATGCCGCGCATTTGTTCGCATGTTTCTATCAGTTGAACCGGGCCTTCATGCACATCTTCGACAACCTGATTGGCAGTTCGCTCCCCGCGGCGCGATTGCGGGCCGCGGTTTGGCAGTCGGTGTTCACGCACGATATGCGCCGCTATCGCCGCGCGCTCTACGATCGCATGGTGGATTTCACAGCGCTCGTCACCGGCCCCTCGGGAACTGGGAAGGAGTTAGTCGCGCGGGCGATTGGACTTTCGCGTTTTGTTCCATTCGACCCCGTCAAGCAACAGTTCACGGACACCGGCAACGCCTTTCATCCACTCAATCTTTCGGCACTCTCGGCGACACTGATTGAATCCGAACTGTTCGGCCATTGCCGCGGCGCGTTCACGGGCGCGGTAGACGACCGAACGGGTTGGCTAGAGATTTGCCAGCCGCATGGGACCGTCTTCTTAGATGAAATCGGGGACTTGGATACCGCGATTCAAGTCAAGTTGCTTCGGGTTTTGCAGGTGCGCAAATTCCAACGTTTAGGCGAAACTACCGACCGCTACTTTCCGGGTAAGATCATTGCCGCAACGAACCGCGATCTGGCGGCGAGGATTGCGGAAGGTGCGTTTCGCGAAGACTTGTACTACCGTCTCTGTTCCGACATCGTCTCCACACCGACGCTGCGGGAGCAACTGGCGGATTGTCCGGGTGATTTGGCCAACCTCATTCTGTTCATCACCAAACGGATTGTCGGCGAAGAGGCGGAAAGCTTGGCCCGCGAGATTGAGGCTTGGATCGTCGACAAACTCGGTCGCGACTACACCTGGCCGGGAAACATTCGCGAACTGGAGCAATGTGTCCGCAACGTGATTGTCCGCCAGCACTATCAGCCGCGACGAGTCGCAACGGTCCGTGCGGACGATCCACGGCAAGAAACCATCAACGCACTCGTCTCAGGGTCACTGACCGCTGACGAACTGCTCTGCCGTTACTGCACTCAGGTGTATGCCGAGACCGGCAGTTACGAACAAGCGGCGGAGCGTCTCCATCTCGACCGCCGCACGGTCAAAGCCAAAGTCGATCCCGAGCTGCTCGCACGTTTGAAGTCATCCACGGCGAAACTAAGATGACACTTTGCATTCATAGGAGATCCTTAAAGGAAGGCCGATTTGCGAACTGACCCCCAGGCCGGCTCGACTCGTCCAGCAGATTCTTGGCCGAGTTCGTTCCTGCTGTGCGCTGTGTGCCTGAACCGGCGGAAAAGCGAGTGTCCTTGGGTAGATCTGGGCTCCTTGAACAAAGAATTTGAGCTTTGGCTCGTTTTCTCTTCGCGCAACTTGCCCACCGATTTGGCGATCAATCGTTCATGGGCCGTAAACAGCTTCGCGAGTCGAACGTAACTTGCCACCTTTAACCCTCCCGAGACGAAATCGGGATCGTCGAGAGGGATGGCTCGCGAATCGCCATAGGCATTGCTCGTAATCTGGCACAAGATCCAGTCGCCGCGCCCAGCGTCCGCCAAACAGACGGCCGGTCTAAGTTTCGACTGCGACAGGTCGGAGAACGGGAAGTGAACAAGGACTACTTCGCCGGCTGCAAGTGTGACCACGCCGCGTCCTCCTCCGGTCGGTCCCAATCCTCGGCCAATGCGGCTTCACTGAACAACGCGGTTTCGTCAGCAAAACGACGCGGTCTTTCATCGAGGATGGTGACCAGAGCGCGTCGCGGGACGCTCAATTGGATGGCCTCCAGTAATTGGACCTTCCCGTGTTCGTCAATGACCGCTTCCACAGTTTGAATCATGGAATTCTCCGATGGGGAACATGGGTCCAACCGGGTTCCGAAAACGTATTGTACGTAAAGCTGCAGCGTCGTGGAACCCAAAGCGACCGCCCGGCTTATGATCGCGCACTCGGTGATTCGTCCCCGTCAATTGGATAGGAAATATTCTCACCGAGTCCCTGGTTGATGGCAGCCTTCCAACGCAGGACCGTCTCGGCGACCTCATCCCAAATCGCGGCTTGGGGCGGGCCGTTGGGTCCGATTATCTGGTAGTGCGTCCCAGTCTCACTCGCCCATTTCTGCGCCACGTTCTCCCATTCACGAGCGAAGAATCGGGCGAAACCACCAACGTAGATGTCAAAGGCCATAATGCCACTCGATGGCCATTGCCGTCTGCGATGTTGAGCGGAAGTCGAAGGTTGGTTCTGCCATCACGCTCCTGTCGAGTACGAGTACCGCGAGGCTGAGTACGAGTACGACGGTCCTGACAAACGGCGGCGATCACCTCGCCGCGAGGAGAGATCTACCACGTCAAAACGCCTCATTTCGCGGCTGAGGTGCATCGCATGGTTCCCCGCGAACATCGATCACGTCTGATGCAAAAGTTCGCGTGGAAGCTGAGCATACCGGGGCGTTCCAAGCGTGTCGAGCAAGTCGTTGGGATACTGGGATGGATCGGACGTTGGATGAAATATCGGTGTCGTTTCATCCGAGTAGAACAACATGATGTTGTCGAGTTTTAGCAGTCGGAACAGCCGGTTCAAGAAGTCATCGTGCAGGATGGGTCTCGCGATGGTCAGGCCCTTGACCGTGCCAATTGCCGGAGCATCGCATCCGCAGAAGATGTCAACGGAGTCATCAGGATCAGTAAATCGAACGTTGAGGTAGTTGTGATCTGCGTTCCAGGTTGTTCCAGGCGTGTCAAATATTGCACGCACCTGGTCATATGGAATTGGGCAAACGTCACCATTCCGGTAGTTCATTACGAAGGCTTCGATACTCATGCCGGGCTATCGCAGAAAGCAACGATCCAATTAGGTCCAGTCGGGGAACGATTGATTCTTCCTGGTCGGGTCGTATTAGAAACGACTTTCGGAGCCCGTTCAAGGATTTCGAAAAGGTTTTCGGACCCGATTCATTCAGATCGAAAAGGCGTAATGGCGGCGAGTGGCGAATCGGTCTGCGGAATTTCCTCGACGATGAAGGCGTTGCGGCCCCCTGCTTAGGAGACCGGTTTCATGTCTGCGCGCCGTACATGAACCACGTCAAGTTGTCGCACGCAGGCATTTCATATCGTCGGGTCGTTGCGGCTTGGCTTGGCACGGCTCACCTGAAGCCAGTGATGCCAATGGAGGAGCAGCGATTGCTGATCGTGCTCCTCGATCTGTAACGAAAAATTGAAGAGCGGGGGCATGAACGGGGCAAGACTCCTAGTCCATCGTCCTCGGCGGCATACGCTTTGCACTGCTGTAGGGCGGCCTGTCCCAGGTTGGTGCGGGATGTGTGTGTCTCTCGATGTGAGATAAATCGCCTTACAAAGCAAGGAGCCTGCCATGACTCTGCAACGCATTCTTTTTCCGACGGACTTTTCGGAGCCGAGCCAAGCGTGTCTCGTAACGGCCGCATCGTTGGCGCAGGCAGACGACGCCGAGTTGTTTTTGCTGCACGTCGAACAACCCCAATCGGCCGTGACGGGAGGTGGAATCGCACCGTACCCCATGCCCGTGCCGACAACGAAGGAAGCCGAAGCGAAGCTGAACGCGATGGAGGTTCGCCAGGGCATTCGATGCAGCAAATACTTGGTCCGTGGTTCCGCGAGTACGGAGATTGCCAAGTTCGCGAAAGAGCACGACATTGACATGATCGTGATGGGAACACACGGTCGGACGGGGCTGTCTCGTGTGTTGATGGGTAGTGTAGCGGAAGCCGTCGTGCGGAAGGCACCCTGTCCCGTTCTAACGCTAAAACAACCGATGGAAGTGCCGGTCGTCGCGTGAACGTCGGTTGATCAACTGCACGATTCGATAGATGTGGGTCGCCAGCAGGTGATCGTCGACGGCGAAGTGGCTTTCGCACTCGAAGCGACATGCCACCGGGTGGGCCTCGTTGGCACGTTCCACCAGGGATTGCAGGGCCTTAACCAGACCGTGCTGATCGACGTCGACGGGGACCAAGTCCCTGACAATTCGGCGAAGTTGCTTTTGAACGGTTTCGAGCCCAGCGACGATCCGTTCGGCAACGGGGAGATCCGCGGATGTTTGTTGAGCAAGCGACTCGGCATGTGTTTGTGCGAGATAGCGCAAGCCTGTCAGCTCTTGGCCGATGCCATCGTGGATATCGGAGCCGATCCGGCGTTGTTCGTGTTCCGCCGCTTCGGCGACTTCCTTTTCGAGGCGATTGCGTTCAATGACGTGACCGAGTTGGATGCCGACATCGGGCATGATTTCCATAAAATGCTTGTCGCGTTTGGCCGCGTGATCGGAGACGAAGTCGAGCACCGTTATATCGGCAGATCCGCTCCATGGCCGTCAGCATGGGGCCCTCGATGGTGCGGGCCTCGTTGGCCACGCAGGTCACGTCTTGCAGCAGCTTGAGCATCTCGGTTCGCTGCGTTACTTGCTGCTCCAGCGATTCATTCAGCTCGCGGAGCTGCTCCTCGGCCCGCTTCCGCTCGGTAATGTCGACGAACGTGATCACCACGCCGCCGATGCTGTTGTCATCCGTGCGGTACGGCGTCACGCGGCGCATGAAGGTGCGGTCGTCGTGACGCGTCACTTCATCGGCCACCGGTGTCAGATTCTGCAAAACGTGTCGGGCAACATGTCCATCGATCGGTCCACCAATGAACTCAATCTTATCAATCTCGCAAACAGCCATCGCCGCAACTCCCGTTCGACGCGTCAATCGCTACGATTCGAGGCTCTGCTGCAACTCGCGTGCCGCCTGAAGAGGTTTTCAGCGACCAAGCGCCCCGCGCCAGTCCGTCATCCCAGGGACGAAAAATCGCGGTCCACATGACAACCTTGGCGCATCGCTTGCACCTTGTTGTTCGCCGGATGGGTAATCCGCATTGTCAACCGTTTTTTCAGGAGTTGAGGTAAGCCGATGAATGACCACATCTACAAGAAGATTGAAATCACAGGGACATCGACGTCAACGGTCGAGGAAGCGATTCGCAACGCGATCAAGCGAGCCAGTAAGACGGTCCACAACATGCGTTGGTTCGAGGTTGTGGAAACACGCGGCGAGATCGACGACGGGCAAGTCGCTCACTGGCAAGTGACAATCAAGATCGGTTTCACACTGGAAGACTGAGCAGCACGGAGGAATACCATGATCCGAAAAGCAAGATCCATGGATTGACGCATGGGATTTCGATGGGGGCGGAAATTTGCCCGATCACTGAAACGAGCAGCGTTCGCCGGCGAGGTGAGTGGTAAGTAAGTCTACCCAGTTAGTGCATCCATCTCAGTTTCTCCGAGCTAAGCTAACGCTAAAGCTCACTGTCCCCCTCCGCCGATACGTGAATCAAGCGGGTCACTTCCGGCGCGCGGAGTCAGGGAAGACTCAGGGGGATGAGATGCGTCTGGCTGTGTCGATGTGCGCCTTCGTGACGCTGTGTTGCGGTGGGATGGTGGTCGAGGCACAGCCCACGCCATCGACCAGCGCACCGGTTCAGGAACAACCGGAAGCGAGCCCGTTGAAGCCTTGGGTTTCGCGGCAGACAACGTTCAACATTCCGTTTTCGGTCGATGTCTCCCGTGGACTGCCTCGCGAGGTGCAGTTATTTGTTTCGCAAGACGGCGGAATGACGTGGCACTTTTACGGCCGCCAGGCACCGACGGCCAAGTTCTTCCCGTTTCGCGCGGTGGGCGATGGCAACTTCTGGTTCGCTTCGCGCACGATCGATCCGGAACGCAATTTGCCGCCGATCGAACAACTCCGGCCCGAACTACACGTACAGGTCGATACCCAACAACCGCGTTTGGAGTTTAACGCCGTGGTCGGTACGGCGGGCGAGGTGGCCACATCGTGGAACGTCACGGACGCAAGTCTTGATCCGAGTTCGTTAAAGATCGAGTATCAAGTCACGCCTGGGCTGATGTGGCGACCCATCTCCATCGATCGTTCGCGATCACAAGTCACTAACGAAACGTTAGTGGGCGAGATGACTTGGTGGCCCGAGGGCGAGTCACGCTTAATCACGGTGCGTGCGGAGGTCGCTGACCAAGCCGGCAATAAGTCCGTGGTGCATCGCCAACTGACGTTACCTCCCGCGGTCGCTCGAAAACCACCCTTCGCTCCCGATGCGACACAGCCCTTAACCCCCGTTTCGCAAGTGAATACGGTGCCGCGTCCCACGGCCGGCGCGCCACGTGAGCAACGTTTCGAGCCGAGTCGCGGTGCGACGCCTTGGCCTGCGGATAATCAATTGCGAGCCGAGTATGCCCGAGCCGAGGAAGCCCCCGCCAGCGACGTTCCCGCCGACGACGTTGCCGTGAACACCGAATCCACGCAGGCCGTAACGACCATGGTCGCGGCTGAGGCAGGGCAAGTCGATAATCCCTACTACTCGCGAACGGGATTGCCGACCGGTGAACGGCCACGCATGACCAACGCTTTCCACTTCCAACTCGATTACGAACTCGACGCCGTGGGGCCTGACGGTGTCGACGAAGTTCAGCTTTGGGGCAGCACGGATTTTGGTCAGACGTGGACGCGTTGGAGTTTGGACGAGGATCTCCGCAGTCCGTTGGATGTGCAGGTCGATCGCGAAGGGATTTTTGGGTTTCGTGTCGTGATTGTCGGCCGCAATGGACTTGCGACCCCCGCACCACGCCCCGGCGATTTGGCGGACGTTTGGGTGGGCGTGGATATCACCAAACCCGTGGCGCGGATCTCGTCAGCGATCTACGGTCAGGGCCTTCATGCAGGCGAACTGGATATCCGCTGGGAAGTGAGTGACGAGTCGTTGGGTGATCGGCCGGTGACCTTGCAGTTCAGTGAGCAAGCCAATGGCCCGTGGACCACGATCGCCGCGGGCTTGCCGAATACGAAGCAATACTACTGGAGCGTTGATCCGAACATGCCCAAGCAGATCTATCTGCGTTTGGAAGTTCGCGACGAGGCCGGCAACCTGACGGTTCACCAATTGGTCGATCCGATCAGTACCATGGGCT
>JBGTHH010000197.1:0-1711 GCA_041746275.1 Pirellulaceae bacterium
CCACCGATCTCGGTGATGACGACGTCCACATCGTCGCCCGCCAGTTTGTGAATGACGCTTTTGATTTCATTCGTGATGTGCGGAATGACCTGGACGGTCTTGCCCAGGAATTCACCTCGGCGTTCCTTTTCTATCACCGACAGATAAATCTGGCCCGTGGTGTAGTTCGAATCGCGTGTCAGTGGGCTGTTGGTAAATCGTTCGTAGTGCCCCAAGTCGAGATCGGTCTCGCTGCCATCGTCCAGCACGTAGACCTCCCCGTGCTGGTAGGGGCTCATGGTTCCAGGGTCGACGTTGATGTACGGATCAAGTTTCTGCATCCGCACGCGCAATCCGCGCCGCTCCAGCACCATTCCGATCGATGCGCTCGTCAAGCCCTTTCCCAAGGAACTGACCACGCCGCCGGTCACGAAGATATGTTTGGTCATCGGTCACAGCCTTCCTGGCAAATGCTTGATAGTCAATGTTTACGCGTGCAAAGCAGGGAACATCGCAGCCTGGAACGAAGGCACGCGGTGGGGCAGTCTGGCAGGGCCAGGAGTGTTATCCCTGGGGTTGCATCTTAACGACTCACGGTCCGTCTGACAAATGCCTCGTAATCGGCCGGAGTGTCGATCCCGATCGTGGGTTCGTCGATTACTCCCACGAGGATTTCGTAGCCTGCTTCCAGCACGCGGAGCTGCTCCAATCGCTCCAATTTCTCCAAGGACGAAGGTGGCATGTTGGCCAGTTGCAGCAAGAAATCTCGGCGATAGGCGTACAGCCCAACATGCTGATAGAAGTGGGGAGGATCGTTCTGGAGCAAGCGATCGTCCCACTCGCGGGCGTGCGGAATGGGACTGCGACTGAAGTACAGCGCGCGGCCTGCCGCATCGAACACGACTTTGACACAGGCGGGATCGAGTAGCTGTGGTCGAGAGCGAATTGGTGTCGCTAAGGTCGACATCACGGCCGCCGGGTGCGCTTCGAGCAATTCGATCGCCAGGTCGATGGCCGATCCCGAAATCTCCGGTTCATCGCCCTGAACGTTCACGATCACATCGGCATCGAGGAGTGTGGCAGCCACCTCGGCCACGCGATCCGTGCCACTTGCAGCTTGCGGATCGGTCATTTCAACCTGACCTCCAAAACCGCGCACTGCGGCGGCGATCTCTTCGTGGTCGGCGGCGACTCGGACGCCAAGCGGTCGCGTGGCTTGGCAAGCGGCCTCATAGGTGTGTTGAATTAATGTCTTGCCCGTTTCGCACAGCAGTAGCTTGCGGGGAAGACGCGTGGACTCCAGTCGAGCGGGAATAATGATGTAGCTGGTCACGGTGGCGATGGCGTCTTCCATCAAGTGTTTCTGAAGGGATGATTACTCGGAGGCGTCGTCATGGGGGCCGACCCAGTGAAGTTCCCACACCGAGGCTGTGAACAAATTGGGACTGGCTCCGACCGGATGTCGTTGTTTTGCAAGGATTTCGCGTATCTGCGAGGTGCCTGTCCCAATTGGTTCACAGCCTCTCCGCGTCCCGCCTGGAACTTGGTGGCGGAGTCGACCGACGATCGTTAACATACAACACGCGGCAGGCGGCTGACATCACGCCCGATTTTCTAAGCGACGGGAAACCGCGTGTCGAGTATCCATGCAATTTGCCCAGGAGTTCCGATGGCTCGCCCAATCTTGATCTGGATGGCGTTACTCGTCCTTGGCTCGGATATTTTCCCGACG
>JBGTHH010000198.1:0-4122 GCA_041746275.1 Pirellulaceae bacterium
GATTGCCGAGATATCGCAGGGCACACGGGGAACCGGACAAAAATTTCGCCACAGCGTTCAATTGCCGCCGGAAGCGTTGATCGAAGGTGCCTTGTCACCTCGCCCGGAACTCAAGGGCTTGTACGTGGGTCAGACCTGGACGATCCCCGTCTTTCGCTCGTTCCCACCGAACCGACCGATTCAGATGCTCGAAGCCGCAGTCGAGAAACATGAGATCATTATGTGGGGTGCGGGGGAGGTCGAAACCATGGAGGTGGTCTATCGTACCGATGCGGGCTCCGGATTGCATGCCACGCGCGAACCGATCAGCCGCGAGTGGGTTCGCAAGGACGGCGAGATCCTGCGGCACGAAGTGCGATATTCGGGGTTGCAGATCACCTTTGAACGCGAAAACGAATCGAGCTTCGATCCGCGGGGTGATAAGCTCATGGAGTTCCGCGAGCGACTTTGGCCGCGTTAAGCCCCGGCCTGGTAGTAGGATAAAACCCCATGATCGAGATCCAGCAAGTTACTCGTCGTTACGGTACTCGAACCGCAGTGGATCGGCTCGATCTGAGCATTCCGCGCGGGGAGTTGTTTGCGTGCCTGGGACACAACGGCGCGGGTAAGACCACCACGATCAAAATGATGGTGGGCTTGCTTCAGCCCAACTCCGGCAGCGTCACGATTGCCGGATACGATGTGGTCCAGCAGCCCCGCGAGGCCAGCCTGCGTACGGGCTATGTTCCCGACGAGCCCTATTTGTACGACAAACTGTCGGGACGCGAGTTGCTGCATTTCGTAGCGGATATGTACGGTCTCTCTGCGTCGCAGGCCCAGGAAAGCATCGCGCGTCAGATCCAGGATTTCAGCCTTGAAGGCTTTGTCGATCAGCTTACTGAGAACTACTCGCACGGCATGAAGCAACGACTCGTCTTCGCCACGGCGCTGCTGCACGCCCCGGAGGTGTTGGTGGTCGATGAACCCATGGTCGGACTCGATCCGCGCAGCATGCGTTTGGTGAAGGATTTGTTACGTGATCGCGTACGCCACGGCTGCACGGTTTTCATGTCGACCCATACTTTGGCCGTGGCCGAGGAAATCGCCGATCGGATCGGTGTGATGAACAACGGTCGGCTCCAGTTCCTGGGAACCGTGGACCAACTGCGGCACCAACTATCGAGTGACGAATCCCTCGAACAGCTTTTCTTGACGCTCACCGAAGACGATTCGGTTGCCACCACGGAGTGAAGCACACGCACATGACGACGGTCGAGCTACCCCTGCCACCACCCTCCGCCAAGCACCTGCCAGTTGGTGATGCGGAAGCGTGGGCGTATTGGTCGTTGCGATATCGACGGCTGAGAACCACGGCCAACCACGCCCTGCAATCGATGCGAGTGCAGTTACTCTCGATCACGTTCGCCAGCACGCTCATGTGGTTGGCCCTCTACCTTCTGTTCCACGAGGGGTTTCAGTTCATTCAGACCGGACTTGTACATGCTGGAATGCGGACGCAGTTGATTCACGCCATCTTCAACGTCTTTTTTCTCGCTCTGACGGTGATGCTGGTCTTTTCCTCGGCGATCATCATGTACGGCAGTTTGTTCAAGACAGAGGAAGTCAAGTTCCTGCTGACCACTCCCTCGCGCCCCGAACAGATTGTGATGTACAAGTTCGAGGAAACGGTGTTCTTCAGTTGCTGGGGCTTCGTGCTTCTCGGCAGTCCCATGCTGATCGCCTACGGCGACACGGCTTTGTCGCCCTGGTACTACTACGTCCTGCTAATCCCCTTCATGTTGGCGTTTGTCCTGATTCCCGCCGCGCTCGGAGCCATTGGCTGTCTGCTGGTCGTGCGACTGTTGCCCACAGTTCGCTTGCACGCGCTCGTGATTTTGGCGAGTGTCTTTGTGGTGGCGGGACTGATGTTCGCTTGGCACGTCTTGGCTTATCAGAATCGCGATCTGATGACGATGAGTTGGTTTCAGGATGTGTTGGTCCGACTGGAATACTCCGAGCAGCGGCTGCTGCCCAGTTGGTGGCTGAGCACGGGCCTGCTGGAAGCCGCCCATCCCACGCAGTCCGCAGCCGATCGACCGGCTTGGTTAGAAAGCCTGTTTTTTCTAGCCGTCTTGGCTTCGAATGCCGCCGTGTTGCGGATGCTGTTGGGCCAGATGGGGCGACGCTTCCTTCGATTTTCCTACAGTGAGCTACAAGGTCTCGTCAGGTCCACACGCAGCAGTCGCGTGGGTTGGCTCGATCGCTTCGTGCTCGTGATCTGCCGACCCTTTCCCGCCACATTGCGGACATTCATTGTCAAGGATTTGCGATTATTTCGTCGCGACCCGCTGCAGTGGTCCCAGTTCGCGATCTTTTCGAGCTTGCTACTGCTGTACTTCCTTAATGTGCGCCGCTTCGATTACGCCGGCAGCTTGGAGCAATGGGTTACCGTCATCAGCTTCCTGAACGTCGCCGTGGTCGGGTTGATCCTGTCGACGTTCACCACGCGATTTATCTTTCCCATGGTCAGTCTGGAAGGTCGCCGTTTTTGGATACTTGGCACCGCACCGATCCAACGCGATGTCATCCTGTGGGGCAAGTTTTGGTTTTCCTGTGTGGGTGCGATTCTTCCCTGTTCCTTGCTGGTCTTGGCCAGTGACGTGAGTCTCCGAATCGCCACACGCTTGCCCATGGTGGCGGTCATTCATCAACTTACCTGCTGGGTGCTCTGCATTGGTCTCTCGGCGTTAGCGGTGGGACTCGGTGCCCGCTTGCCGAACCTGCGGGAGCCGTCTCCGTCGAAAATCGCGGCGGGCTTTGGCGGAACGCTGAATCTGGTACTGAGCGCGCTCTATATCATGGCGGTCGTCTTGCTCACGGCCGTCCCGTGCTTCTTTTGGACCGAAGCGACATGGCTCGCACAGGCCAATCTCTCGAACAGTTTCCTGTTCGGCGGGGTGATCGGACTGGGTACTCCTGGTGCCGTCGTCCTGGGAGTGAGTGGCATGTTGGCGCTGGCCGCCCTCGCGACTGTACTGCCGCTACGGAGTGGAATTCGAGCGTTTCGACGGCTGGAGTTTTAATGCCATCGGAGAGCCACGGAGCGGGACCTAGCCCTGCGGCTGGGAACGCAGAGTTCAAGCAGGCTCACGGCTGGTAATTGCCAACGCACTAACCGCGTTTCTTCGAGCCCTTGACTCCTTTGGCAGCGGCATCTTTCACGGACTGCGCGCCTTTAATCGTATGATCCTTCCGAGCGTGCAGGTCACCCATGGTTTGGTCGATCAAGGCGCGCTTATCCAGCAACTCCCCATGGTATTTCGCCAGAAACCCTAGTCCGGGTACGCGCGACAAGTCATACAACAAACCTAAGAGCATATCGAACATGGCTGGCCTCGGCTGCAAAGAGACACTCAATGAATCGCACTTTAAGTGAACCTCGCGAGCGAGTCAATTGAAGACGCTCTCGCATCGGGTTTTGTGGGGGTTCCACTTTGGGTGTGATGCCTCAATATCGGACGGGCTTGGTAAGGGGGCTGTCACACGCTCCACAGGACGTTTCGCCACAGGCTGTTTAACTAATTGACATCAGCGGATTGACGGGGTATCGTCAACACTCAGGAAATCCCGATTCTTGTCGGTATCGACTGCACATCTTTTTCTTATTCTGATTTCTATCTTGGAGGTTCCCGATGAAAAACCGAAGTGGATTTACCCTTGTGGAATTGCTGGTGGTGATCGCCATCATCGGCATTCTGGTCGCGTTATTGCTACCAGCCGTTCAAGCAGCTCGAGAAGCGGCTCGCCGTATGAGCTGCCAGAACAACTTAAAGCAGCTTGGTTTGGCCTTGCACAACTTTCACGACATTTATAAGCGTTTTCCGGCAGGGGCAGAACAAGACGTCCTGCAAAAACCGATTCCGGCCACCAATACCGCCCGCGGACCCGCTGCCGGTCATAGTGCCAGTCGGATTTGCCCCAAGTTGAGCGGCGTATGACTGCGGACCAAGCGACCTGCCGAATCCACCGTTCGCGAATGCGCGAAACCGTCCGGACGCGCCGGGAGCATTCGGCGCATTGAACTGGATACCACTCTGTTGTTTGGCAGCGTCGAGTTCGACGGCGCGGCGAGAAAATTCCTCC
>JBGTHH010000199.1:0-7881 GCA_041746275.1 Pirellulaceae bacterium
GATTTTTATAAGACAGGTCAAGGTAGGTGTCTGCTTCTTATGTGAACTCCGAGACTCCCCCCGCTAGCCGGTCATGCCGCCATCCACGGTCAACACCGCGCCTGTGGTGTACGAAGCGGCGGGACTAGCCAGGAACAGAACGGCGGCGGCGACTTCTTCGGGAGTCCCCATCCGTTTGGCAGGAATCTTCGCCTTGATTTCGTTTCGAAAGGCATCACCGTACTTGTCTTCCAATACCTTGGTCATTTCGGTGGCAATGAATCCGGGTGCCACGGCATTCACCGTGACCTTGCGACCCGCCAATTCCCGGCTCAGGCTGCGAGTGAACCCGATGAGCCCCGCTTTAGATGCCGAGTAATTGGTTTGCCCTTGGTTGCCGATTAACGCGGAAACACTGGTAATATTGATAATCCGACCTGATCGAGCCCGCATCATGATCCGAGACGCCGCCCGTGCGAACAAGAAGGCACCGCGTAGGTTCGTGCTGATCACATCATCCCACTCGTCGTCCGACATCCGCGGCAACAGATTGTCGCGAGTGATGCCGGCATTGTTCACCAGAATATCGAGCTTTCCCCATTTCTCGACCACCGTGTCGACCAATTTGTCGACGCTCTCTCGATCGGTCACATCACAACTGAAGGCCGCCGCCTCGCCTCCCGCCGCCTCGATCTTTTGAACCGTCGAAGCGAGCTTCTCGGCGTTGCGAGCCACGCACGCCACTTTGGCTCCGTTGGCAGCCAATTCGATGGCCATCGTTTCCCCCAAACCCTGGGAAGCGCCGGTGACGATGGCGACTTGTCCGGAAAGGTTCACGGTGAGCGAACGGGTTGGTTGATCTGACATGGTGACAGGCTCTTTCTAAGCAACGAAACCGACGAAACTAATTAAATCGCCACGCCTTCGCATGACGTCTTGCGACTGATGCGTTTCATGAGGCCGCGCAAGACGCGTCCGGGCCCGACTTCATAAAACGCGTCGCAGCCGTCCTCTAGCAGATAACGCATGGAATCTTCCCAGCGGACGGGCGAAACGACTTGCTGTACCAACAGTGCCCGAATCTCCTCGGGGTCGTGATGCGGACGAGCGTCGACGTTGGAGATCACGGGAATGCGAGGTGGTGAAATCGTGGCCGCCGACAAGGCTTCGGACAACCGGCCCACAGCGGGCTGCATGATCGAGGTGTGAAACGCCCCCGCCACCGCCAGCGGAATCGCTTTCATCGCACCCGCCTGTTCCGCCAGCGTGGCCACACGCTCACACGAGCTTTGGTCTCCCGAAACGACGGTATTTCCAGGGCACAAGTAATTCGCGATTTGCAGAACTCCAGAAGCACCCCGTGCTTCGTCACACAAGCGTTCAATAACGTCCAGCTCCAAGCCCAGCAGACTGACCATCCCACTGGGGACGGCATCGGCGGCGGCTTGCATCGCCGCGCCGCGTTGTTGCACAATGCGCAATCCCGTTTCAAAGTCCAATGCCTCGGCAAAGACCAAGGCCGTGTACTCTCCGAGGCTCAGCCCCGCCGTGGTGGCCGCACCGGCAACCAACTCGGGGGCATCGTGTTTTAGCAATTCCAACGCGGCCAAGCCACACACGAACAACGCGGGTTGGCTGTGGATGGTGGAGTCCAGTTGATCCGCTGGCCCTTCGAAGCAGAGTCGTGCCAAGTCGTATCCCAGAATGGCGTTGGCCCGATCGAACAGGGTGCGAACCGCTGGTAGTTTTTCACAGGCCTCGCGTCCCATTCCAACCGTTTGAGCACCTTGGCCTGGAAACAGGAATGCGACTTTACTCAAGATTTCGCCTCGCCCGTCTCGACCACCGTGCGTCCCATGTAGTAGCCACAGTTGGGGCAAACCACATGCGTGGGCAGTGCGGTACTGCACTTGGGACAGAACGTCAATTGCTTTGGCGTCAAAGCATCATGCGCCCGGCGGCTGCCTGTACGCGAATTCGAATGTTTTCTCTTGGGAACTGCCATCGGCAAGCCTCATTGGTCGAACGGTTGACTGCTAATTCCCTTACGGGATAACGGTTTGGGTGTAAAGTCCCTCATCGTAGAAATGGCCGAGCTTTGTGTCAACCACGTCATTCGATCGGCGGCGAGGTCGCGTAAGAGCCCAAGACTTCGAGTCGAACCGTTTTTCGGCCTAATGCCTCGATGGCCCGCTTCACCTTCTGGTCACTTTGATGCCCTTCCAGTTCGATGAAGAATAGATACTCGCTCTTGCCGCCCACCATTGGAAACGACTCAATCCAGGTCATATTCAGTTTGTCGCGTTTGAAGATCGCCATGACATCGGCCAACGTGCCGGGCTGATGTGGGATCTCGAACATCACGGCGGTTTTATCCTTGCCCGTGCGCGGGGCGACGTCTCCGCCGATGACCGCGAACCGAGTGACATTGAATTGATTGTCCTCGATGTTCTCCGCCACAATGTCCAGACCATAGTTCGTGGCTGCCAGACGACCGGCGACCGCTGCGGCTCCCGTCTTGTTTGCGGCCAATTGTGCCGCCGCCGCAGTGCTGGTCATCTCGATCGTTCGCGCCCAGGGAACATGCTTGGCCAACCAATCGCGACACTGGGACAAGGCTTGCGGCTTGCTGTAGATCTCCTGAATTTCGTTACGCGGACACTTGGCCAATAGGTTGTGGTGGATTCGAAGTTGGACTTCGCCACAAATCCGCACGGGCAACCGCGCGAACATGCCCAGCGTATCGACGACGCGGCCATCCGTCGAGTTTTCCAGAGGAACCACCCCGAAGTTGGCATGGCCCCGATTGATCTCCTCGAAGACCGCCGCAATCGTCGCGACCGGTGACAAGTCGGCACTCGATCCAAAGCGTTCGATCGTGGCCAAATAGCTGTAACTGTACATGGGTCCGAGATAGGCCACGCGAACGGACTTGCTCAAAGCACGACAACCACTCACGACCTCCCGGAAGACGGATCGTAGCGTTTCCTCCTTCAGCGGCCCTCGGTTCGCGGATGCAAGCGTCTGTAAAAGCTGCTGTTCGAGGAAGTTAGCGGCCGGCTGATCGTTGATTAATTCGACGCTCGTCAGTCGCTGCGCGAGCTTCGCTCGTTCATTCAACAGGCGAATTATGTCACCATCCAGCCGGTTCAGTTCCTTGGCCTGCTGCGCGGGGGAGGCTGAAGTGCTCGTTTTTTTCTTCACCATGCGCGTAACTCTTGCTAGTTGCTGAGGTAAGAATCGTAGGGCCGCACGCGTCTTCTTGTACCGGGTTCAGCTCGGCCTGTCAATTTGCTGAGCCTTAACATTCGGGCGATATACCCGCCTCACTGGCGAATGCTTCTTAGCTCGCGCAGCTATGCCAAAATGGCAGAACTGGCCTAGGCTCTCCGGAAGCTGATCTGGTCTGATTCTCCTTAAAACGCGAAAAAACAACACCTATCTCCCTGTTTCTCACTTGTTTTCGAGGCATTGAATCTTACTGGCACGTCCTTTGCTTTCAGTCGCAGGACGTGCGGCGGCTTGCCGACGACCATTCCGCCAATCGTCAAAATCTTGAAAACTTGCATCATCCCGTGCGGGTGACGTCTCAACAGTAACGGGCACACGAATTTCACTCAGAATGTAAGGAAGGAGCAAACCATGGCTCAAGGCGAAAAGATCATCGGTATCGATCTGGGCACAACCAACTCGGTTGTCTCGGTGATGGAAGGAACGGAATCCAAGGTCATCCCCAATGCCGAGGGCAATCGTTTGACCCCGAGCGTGGTGGCGTTCACCGATAAGGGCGAGACGCTTGTCGGCGAACCGGCTCGTCGGCAAGCCGTGACCAATCCCACACGCACGATTTACTCGATCAAACGCTTTATGGGACGGCGGCACGACGAAGTCGCAGGCGAAGAGAAGATGGTCCCGTACAAGATCGTCGGCGGGCCACAGGATTATGTCAAAGTCGGTATCGGCAACAAGGAACACACGCCGCAAGAGATCTCGGCAATGATCCTGCGCAAGCTCAAGGAAGCCGCCGAGTCGTACTTGGGCCACAAGGTCAACAAGGCCGTCATCACGGTCCCGGCCTATTTCAATGACGCTCAGCGCCAAGCCACCAAGGACGCCGGCCAAATCGCGGGCCTGGAAGTCGCGCGGATCATCAACGAGCCCACCGCTGCGGCGATGGCGTATGGTCTGGATAAGAAGAAGGACGAACAGATCGTGGTCTTTGACCTGGGTGGCGGTACATTCGATGTCTCCGTGCTGGCGGTGGCCGACGCGGGTGACGTTGATGCCGACGGGAATGGCGGTGGTCGCGTCTTTCAAGTGATCAGCACAAGCGGCGATACGCATCTCGGTGGCGACGACTTCGACGAGGCATTGATCCACTACGTCGCCGATCAGTTCAAGAAGGAACAGGGGATCGACCTGCGCAAGGACACGATGGCCCTACAACGGCTGCAAGAGGCTTGCGAGAAGGCCAAACGCGAGCTCAGCAGCTTGCCTCAAACTGACGTGAATCTGCCCTTTATCACCGCCGACGCGTCTGGGCCGAAACATCTGCAAATGACTATCACGCGAGCGAAGTTCGAGGAGTTGACCGATTCGCTGTTCGAGCGCTGTCGCTCGCCGGTCCAACAGGCGTTGTAGGATGCCAAGTTGTCTCCCAGCGACATCGACGAGGTGGTGCTCGTCGGCGGTTCGACCCGCATTCCCAAGGTGCAATAGTTTGTTCGCCAAATCTTCGGTAAGGAGCCGCACAAGGGTGTGAATCCCGATGAGGTCGTGGCCATTGGTGCCGCGATTCAGGGCAGCGTGTTGGCGGGCGAACGCAAGGACGTCCTGCTGCTCGACGTGACGCCCTTGACGCTCGGCATCGAGACGGAAGGGGGTGTACTCACGCCGTTAGTCGAACGGAATACAACCATTCCCGCGGAAAAGAAGAAGGTGTTCAGCACGGCCGCCGACAACCAGACGGGCGTCACCGTCAAGGTGTTTCAAGGCGAACGACCGATGGCTGTCGACAATCGATTGCTGGGCGAGTTCACGCTCGAAGGCATTCCGCCAGCACCGCGTGGCATGCCGCAGGTCGAGGTTAAGTTCGATATCGACCAGAACGGAATCCTGAACGTCTCCGCCAAAGATCTGGGCACGAATAAGGAAGCGTCGGTGCGCATCGAACAATCGTCCGGGCTCTCGGACGCCGAGATCGAACGGATGCAGACCGATGCCGCGAGCCATGCGGAGGAGGATCGCAAACGAGTCGAGCTCGCTAACTTGCGTAATCAGGGAGACCAGATGTGCTATCAGCTTGAAAAACTGATTAAGGAGCAGGGCGACAAGCTGAAAGATTCCGACAAGGCTCCTCTTGAACGGTCCATCGCCAAGGTGCGAGAAAAAGCCCAGGAAAGCGACATCGCCGCCCTGAAATCGGCCATCGACGAACTCGAACAAGCCTCACATGCCTTCAGCAAGACGATCTACGAAAAGACCGAAGCGGGAGCCGCCGGGGATGGCACGGGTGCATCGAGTCCAGAAGCCGCCAGCGGCGAAGACGACGCCATTGATGCCGAATTTGAAGTGAAGGACGCGTAGTGCCCTTGTGTAATCAACCCATGGGCGAAAGGGGAGACGGACATGGCATTTCGATTCGACAAGCTGACGATTAAGGCTCAGGAGGCTGTGGCCGCCGCACAGAATCTGGCGACCGAGAGCGGACACCGCGAAGTCGATAGCCTGCACCTGCTCAGCAGTTTGCTGCTGGAAACCGAGGGGGTCGTGCAACCGATCCTCAATAAGATCGGCGTCAATCGCGACCAATTGGCGACAATGGTCGACACCGAACTCGCACGCTTGCCGAAGACGTCCGGCGGTTCGTCCCCCCAAGTGAACTCTGGCCTGCGCGAGGTGCTCGAAACGAGCAGTCGCAGCGCGGGCACGATGAAAGATGATTTCGTTTCAACCGAGCATCTGCTGGTCGCGCTGACCAATACCAACACCAAGGCCAAGAAAATCTTGGAGCTGAACGGCGTTCGTGAATCCGACATCCTGGCGGCCTTGCAGTCCGTCCGCGGCACGGGACGCGTGACCGACCAGAATCCCGAGGACAAGTACCAAGCCTTGCAACGCTACGGCATCGACCTGGTCGAAGCCGCCAACGCGGGCAAACTTGACCCCGTCATTGGGCGCGATAACGAAATCCGACGCGTCATCCAGGTGCTGTCGCGACGTACCAAGAATAATCCGGTGTTGATTGGCGATCCGGGCGTCGGGAAAACGGCGATCGCGGAAGGTCTGGCTTTGCGGATTGTCCAAGGCGACGTGCCGCAAAGCCTCAAGAATAAACGCGTCATAGCGTTGGATATGGGTGCCTTGATCGCCGGCACGAAGTTTCGCGGCGAGTTCGAGGAGCGGTTGAAAGCGGTGCTGCGCGAGATCCACGATGCTGGCGGCAATGTCGTGCTGTTCATCGATGAATTGCATACGGTCGTCGGTGCGGGGGCTGCGGAGGGTGCGGCCGATGCCGCGAATTTACTCAAGCCCGCGCTGGCCCGCGGCGAACTGCGTTGCATCGGCGCGACGACGTTGGACGAATATCGCAAGCACGTCGAGAAGGACAAGGCGTTGGAACGTCGGTTTCAACCCGTCTACGTGGGCGAACCGTCGGTCGAAGACACGATCACGATCCTGCGGGGACTCAAAGCCCGTTACGAAGCCCATCACGGCGTGAAGATCAAAGACTCGGCCCTCGTCTCCGCCGCGCGACTATCACAGCGTTACATCACCGGTCGCTTCCTGCCCGACAAGGCAATCGATCTGGTCGACGAAGCTGCGAGCCGGATCGCGATGGAGCTCGAAAGCGTGCCCACCGACATTGACGAGGTCCAGCGGCGACTCCGCCAGTTGGAACTGGCCGCGCGGCAACTCGCCGAAGAGACCGATGAGACGTCGCAGGATCGGCTCGAAGAAATCGAAAACGAAATGGATTCCCTAAAGCACCGCTTGGCGAGCTTGCGCGAACAATGGGAAGCCGAGAAGCTGGGGGTGGGCGACGTGCAGAAAGTGCGGCACGAGTCCGAGAAGGTCGAGTTGGAATTCAATCAGCTCGATGCCGCGATCAAAGACAAACAATCGAGCGGTGTGCCGGTCGGAGAAGAGGACTATCGACGACTGTACGAATTGGATGTCCGGCGGCGGCAGTTAGCGGCGCGGATCGAAGCGGAAGCCGAGGCCCCGAGTGTGCCTACATCCGAGCGTCGTCTGTTGCGGCAAGAGGTCAGCGAGGATGAAATCGCCGAGGTCATTAGTGCTTGGACCGGAATTCCCGTGACCCGCATGCTCGAGACCGAACGAGCCAAGCTCTTGGTGATGGAGGAACGACTCCATCAGCGCGTTGTGGGTCAGGACGAAGCGGTCGAGGCGGTCGCGAATGCCGTGCGTCGCAGTCGGAGCGGCTTGCAGGATATCCAACGACCGATCGGTTCGTTCATTTTCCTGGGGCCCACGGGCGTGGGAAAAACCGAACTGTGCAAGGCCCTGGCGGAAGTGATGTTCGACGACGAACACGCCATGGTGCGGCTCGACATGAGCGAGTTCATGGAAAAGCATACCGTCAGCCGCTTGATCGGCGCTCCGCCTGGGTACGTCGGTTATGAGGAGGGCGGCAAACTGACCGAAGCCGTGCGACGCCGACCTTATTCCGTCGTGTTGCTCGACGAGATTGAAAAAGCGCATCGCGATGTCTTCAACGTCCTGCTGCAAGTTCTCGATGACGGACGACTGACGGACAATCATGGGAATACGGTCGACTTTACCAACACGATCATCGTGATGACCAGCAACGTTGGCAGTCAGTTGATTCAACAAATCGCGGAAGAAGGCGGGGACGAACGGGAGATGCGGGCCGCAGTC
>JBGTHH010000200.1:0-3088 GCA_041746275.1 Pirellulaceae bacterium
TCGTTGCGTGCAAAGTACGTCATTGAGGACGGCGAACAAACTGCGCGCGGCGATCTATCAGCAGACATTCCGACTTGGTCCCCATGAGCTGCTGGACGTCGCGCGCTCGCGACCAGAGGAGTTGTTCGTCGACAAGGCGGAGCTGGTGCGCCGGGGCTTGGCACGCTGGTGGCGAGCCATCCCGCGATCGGTCGTTGCTCTGGTCTGCCTGTTGCTCTTGGCGATTGGTATCAGCCCCTGGCTCACGTTGCTGGCCGCCTTGCTCACGGTGTATACCCTGCATGTCTATAACGGCTGGCGCGACGAGGCGGCCAGCCGCTCCCACGAATGGCGTGAACAGGCCCTCGTGGCCCGCACGCCGCTCTTGCAAGCGCTCAGCCTAGCGCCGCTCCGCACCGGCTACTCCCTGGAAGTACCCTCGACGCAGTCGTTTGACCAACGTTTGCGGCCGTACGAGGTGCTGGAGTTGCGGGCGAATACGAGCGAAGCCTTGCTGAGTCCGTTGTTGCTCTTATTGGCATTGCTATCGGCCGCCTTCCTCCTGTTTGTGATCGGACTGTCGGAAACGGTCACGGTGGCCGGCGCGGTCTTGTTGGTCGCGGCGTTGATAAGTGCTTACTTTCCCTTTCAGCGACTGTATCGGTTGCGTGAAGCGCTCGAACCGGCCGAGCATGCGGCCGCCGACATCCTGGCGTTTCTCGATCGTGAGCCGAGTGTCTACGAACCCGCCGATGCCGTGGCACTGCCACGACTCGCGCACGAGATTTCGCTGGACTCGGTCACCTTGGCCAACCGTCAAGGAGTGCGGCTACTCGATGAACTTTCCTTGAAGATTCCAGCAGGGCAGTTTAGCGTCTGGCTCGCCTCGGATCGGCAAACGCCCCTGGCGCTCGCGGGACTGTTCGTGCGATATTACGATCCAGCGGCGGGAAGCGTTCTATTTGACGGCCACGACCTGCGTCAGGCGAGTCTGGACTCTCTGCGTCAGCAAGCTTTGCTCGTTCCGGGCGACGGATTGATCATCGCGGGATCGATCGTGGAGAACGTGCGCTGTGGCTACAATGTCCTGACGCCGCTGCAAGTGACAGACGCCTTGAAGCGATCTCGCATCTATGACTATGTCCAAGGGCTGCCTGAACAACTCGACACCCAGCTTGACACCTTTGATTCACGCTGGACTCGGCAGAACGCCTTTCGACTCGGCTTGGCCCGAGCCCTTGCCCGGAATCCTTCCTGCCTGCTCATTCAAGAGCCGGACCTTACCTGGACCGAGAACGAATCGAAAGAGCATGAGGAGATCCTACATGACATCTGCCGCAAGCGCAATGTCATTGTCATCCCCACGCGGATCGACACCTTGCGCGGCGCCGAGATGATTTACTTGTTCCATCACGGCAAGCTGCATGATGCGGGACGACACGCCGATTTGCTACAGCGTAGCGAGCTGTATCGTCATCTCATCTATGTGCGATTCAACGCGTTTCGCGATGAAGTTTCGGCGTGAAGTGCAGTCGCCGCGAGAAAAAAATGCGACGGGCCTACCCCGCCCGTCGCTCTCGCTGAATCATGGCGGAAGCCTCGCGTTGTACGGTGGCTTCCACGTTCCTGGCGCGAGTCGCCGCGCGCAGACGCTTGGGGAAACGTGAAGCCAGATCCTCGGCCTCACGGATACGTTCCAAAATCTTCGCGGCCACGCTCAGGCAATATCGCCCCTGTTCACCACACACACGGGGACGGCGGCCGGTCCGAATGCAGTTGAGAAAATCGTGCTGCTCGTCTTGGATGGCATTACGCTGCTCGACGGGCAGATCCGACACTGGCAACATATCGGTGAACAGATGGTGCTTCACGCGTTCGCGTTCATCCACCGACATCGCTTGCACATCGATCTCGCCCCGCAACACCTGTTTGCTGGGCCGCACGATTTTGGCCGAACCCGAGGCGAAGTCGACACTGCCATAGACCCGATCAGTCACGATCTGCATGGTCCGTTGCGAGTAGAAGCTGGTCCGCGAGGTATTCAAGTTGGCGATACAACCGTTGGCGAAGCGGAGATGCGCGTGAGCCATATCTTCGTGAGGGCCGAAGACGGTGGAGCCAATCGCGTCGATCTCGACGACTTCACTGCGAACCGTGGACAGCACCAAGTCCAGGTCGTGAATCATCAGATCCAACACGACGCCGATATCGGTCGAGCGAAACGTGTAACCGCTCATGCGAACCGCTTCGATGTAGCGCGGGCGACGGACCCGCGCGGCGACGGCTCGCCAAGCCGGATTGAAACGTTCGACGTGTCCGATTTGCAGCACCAGATTCTTGGCCTTGGCCAAAGCCACTAACTCGTCGGCCTGTGCCACGGTGGTGCTGATCGGTTTTTCGATGAACAAGTGCAGGCGGCGGCGCAACAAATCACAGCCGACCGCGTGGTGGTATTCCGTGGTGGTCGCGACAATCGCCGCATCGAGATCCTCGGGAAGTTCCGCATGATGCGTAAAGACGGGCACACCATGTTCCGTCGCAACCCGCGCGCGCGTCTCGGGCACGGGGTCGACCACGCCTACCAATTCGACTTCAGGTAGGGGTGCCAACAGACGCGTATGAATGCGACCCAGATGGCCGCCACCGATGACGGCGATTCGTAAAGGTTTCAAGCTGCTCTCCGACGTTCGCGGCCACGTCCGTGCCGACCTTCGTGTTGATTCTGAATGAAAGCCAGCAAGTGATTCACCGCCGGAACAAGTTGTCCACCGTTGCGCAGGATCTCGCGGGCGTGATCGAGACCCACTTTCGATCGATAAATGAGCTTATAGGCTTCGGACAGTGCGCGAATTGTGTCCGCCGGAAAGTCGTTGCGCTTGAGTGCCACGACATTCACACAGCGCGGCCGCGTCGGTTGACCTTCGACCAGTAGATACGGGGGCACGTCGTGCAGCACGCGACTCAACCCACTCACGAAACTGTAGCTGCCGATCGTGGTGAAGTGATGCACTGCCGCGCCACCGGACAACGTCGCGTCGTCGTGGACATGGACGTGACCACCCAACAACGTGGCGTTGGCCATCACAATGCGGTCGCCCAGTCGGCAATC
>JBGTHH010000201.1:0-5826 GCA_041746275.1 Pirellulaceae bacterium
CGCCCCGTTCGGGGCTTTCACATTCCGCTGGCCAAGTTCCCAGAGCTAACGCTCTGGGCAATTGTCTGCCGTCCCTGACGGGACTTGAACGATAGCGACATCAAAGCAGATGGGTCGACAGGGTATACGCGAGGTGGCAAGAGCTGTCTGACGAGACTCAAAAGTCCGCGACTTCATAACAGCGTGGAGCAACGAAGTGTATTGGTTTGCGTCGACTAATCACGGGATCACACCCGAATGTTCGAACCGGTAGCACGTAAAAGAATTGACGAGTGACACGCACTCGTCAATTCAATCGCGTTTGCTAACGCTTTCGATCTAAACGCTCGCCAGAATGTCGAGGGTTTCCTCGTCCAGTATCGCGTCGGATTCATCGTCGGCGAACTTGCTCCAGAACTCGTCGTCCGCTTCGGCATCATTCGGCTCGGCGTCCAGTTCGTCCTCTGGCCAATCGAGTTCGGGATCTCGAAGCCTCGCGCCGAAGTCCTCGGTTGACAATTCATCGCCACTATCGTCCGACAGCCGTGAATCGTTCAAGTCGCCTTCGTCCGATGACTCGTACTGATCCCATTCGCCGGGCAGTATCGATGCGAAGTCGCCGAGGCGGGCCTGGTCAGCCTCTGCGTCGAAAGGTGCGTCTGCCGCCGACTCGTCCGTCACAGCGGACTGGTTGAGGAAGTTTATCCGCATCAGGAGGTCGAGCGGACTCAGGTAGCCATCATTGTTGGCATCGACGAGAAAGCTTTCATTGATACTGATCGCCGCCGTGGCCGAAGCTTGGGCAAATAACGCGTGGCTTAGCTGAGCCGAACCAAGCTGCGTGAGCGAGTTGAACACAATCAGTGCGTCGATCGCCGAAGTAACCCCGTCGCCGTTTGTATCGAGCGGGTTGTCTGAGTTGTACCAGGGGGACATCAAGGGCGCGGCCGTAGTCGTCAGTACTTCTTCGTTGTCCGACGTGATACCGCCAAAGGTCCGGATCTCGTCGTCATAACTTACTTCGTCCAATTGCACGACATCGGAAAACGGCACCATCTCACGGACGGCCTCATCGGTGATCTCATCCACGTCACCAAACGACAGCGTGTAAAAAACTTCGCTGTCGTCAAACACCTCGCTCCTGAGTATGTCATCTTCAAATGCCCCTTCGTCATCAACGACCCCGGATAGCGATCTGAAGTAAATTGGCTCGTCGAATAAAGAACCATCATCGAACACGGAAAACGCAATGAACTCTTCCTCAACAGGTGAGTCGTCGAACATTGCCAGAGTCCGGAACGTCATGCTGGGCTCGAACTCCTGGAATTCCAGAAACTCCGTTTCGCTTGATTCGAGCCACAGCATCGGCTGTTCGTCGGCGAGAAGTTTTCTTTCGAGTTCCTGATCGCCGCCTTCCGTCCCCACCGCGAACGAGATCATTTCGACTTTTCCGAAGTCGACCGCGAGTTCATACGGACCCTCTTCGGAGTCCGTCTCTTCTTTCGCAGCGGAGACGAACTCCGGCAGCAGATCGGCTGCGAGCAGGTTGCGTATTTCCAATCGCTCCAGACCCTGCCGCAGAGTCCTGTTACGGGAACTTCGTTTGATTCGTTTTGACAGCAGCCGGCTCATTGTTGTTACCTCGTTAACACTTGTGTTTACCTATCCGTCTCTATCTGGGAAGGCCGGAGAATCCCCAGTTCGTTACGCCAGATTCTCACAAGATTGCTTTCGGCGTCGCGCCCGGACATTTAGAACGACCTGCCAGAGGCCGATTCCGCCCAGCACGGACCAATCGTGCAAACGCCCGAACGGTGGAGCGATATCGGCTGTCGCGATTTCACTCGGCGCAGGCTTTGCGGGGAAGACAACTTCCAGGCATCCATCGGCATCAGGAGCAAATGGCAGTGGCAATTCGACGAGCTTGTCAACCTGTTGCCTACCTGACAATTCGTGGGCCGCCCCGACCTGAGAGCCTGTCCGAGAAGGGATCTGTTCGGCTTTCTCGGTCCACGAGTGAACCATAGAGAACGCGGCATCTAGGCCCGTGAGTTCGCGAACTTCCGGCAAGGCTTGATCGGATCGCGATGAGATTGCCGTGGACTCCACAGGCACGGCGGGTCCTTGTGGTATCACCGCGATCGTGTCGGGCGAGGCAGTGCTTGCTTTCGCATCCAGCCCAATGACGTCGAGCAGAGCATCCGCGTCAACCAGTGTTTCGGACGACGCTTTCCAACGTGCTTTGCTCAGAGCACTGGCTCCCGAAAAGTAGACCGATTGTTGCGATGGAGCGTCCGGCCTTGTGCGTACGGAACCGACATCCGCCATCGTCGCGTCGGAGTGCCGAGGCGTGTTGGTGGAATCGCCGCTGCCTGCTTGTCGCGGAGTGATAAGGCCAACATCGGGAACTGTGTCTGACGCCGCATCAGCCGCGCGAGTCAATTCATCGCCGGTCGACGCGTCATTTAGCGTTTGGACATCGAAGTCCGCGTGATCGGACTCAGATCGCGGATCGAATGAGCTGTCCGCAAAGTCGGAGCCGACATCATCGATTGTCTCGGCTACGCCTGGCTGATCTTCGGCGTCGCCAGCAGGCTGGCAGGGCAACTCGTCTGCCGCATCGTTCCTGCTTTCCGCCCTGAGAAAGAGGCTGGGAACCGGTAGCTCGTCTGCGACTTTGATGGGGGTACACTTGCTTTCCAGAACAACCGCTGGTGTCTCCCGTGGTTCATCCGCCATGTTCAGATCGAGCAGTCCGAACAAGCCGGACATAAGGTGCCGCGGTTCAAGCCACTCAAAACTCAGCGGGAGCGTGGTGCGCCGCCGTCGAACTTGTGAGCGTCGCCCGTTGATGGGATGCCGGGTCCTGCCTCGCCCGGACGACGACGTTGCCACACCCGACGAGGTCGAGTTCGCCAGAGGTATCAGTGAATTGTGGTCAGTTGGCAGCACAGCAACAGTTCCTAAGTCAATGGACCAACTCTTCACGTGGAGCAAGAGAATCTCTCTCGTGTTCGGGCGGGTGGCGATCTGCGGCGATGTAAACGCGAGCTTTATTGGCGTAGTAGCTTTCCAACGCCAGACGCCTCCGCTCGGAATCCACCGTGTCGTCGAGTGCGGCTTCTTGCAGTTCGATGGCGTCGTCGAGCAGTGCTGCCGCTTCTGGGATCAGGCCTTGTTGCTCGGCCACCATCGCGAGATTGTTCAGGACGGTGGCGAGGCAACTGCGTAACTCGGCATCCGCATTTGCGAGCAGCAGTTCTTCGAGAGTGCGGCGTGCGGCGGTGAAGTTCACCGCGGCTTCGGACTCAAGCCCGTCTTGGAGCAATCTCCGGCCGGAATTGTTTTGTTGGATCGCTGCGAGGAGGTTCAATCGCCGCTCGCAGGTTCTCGCGGCGTCCTGAGCCTCCGTTTCGACCTCCGCCAAGGAAGTAAAGTGTTGCCGCGCCAACTCGTAGAGCTCGGCGGCGCGGGGCAGGCGTCCGGTCTTCTCGGCCACTGCCGCTGCCTTAAAGGCCGCCGTCGCGGCGTCGAGTTTTAGTGACGGATCGGATTCGGCATAGCGAGCGAGTTCTTCGTAGAATCGCAGGGACTCTTCCAAAATCTCTCCCCGCACCGCCGTGGCTGCGGGAATGTCGGCCAGCCGATCGCTCATCACCGCGCCGAACCGATCGACAACTTGCTTGGCTGTCGCCAAATGAGTTTCGGCGCGAAGCAACGCGGCCGCCGTGGCCCGCTCTTTCTGTGCAACGACGACTACCGCAGCGCTCGTAGCCAGCAACGCCACGAGCAACAAGCCAGCCGTCGCGACCGCCAAACGTCCATGTCGGGCTATCCATTTCGCACCGCGATCCAAGTAACTGGGGCGCCGCGCCAACGTCGGATGACCGCCCAAAAATCGCTGCAAGTCGCTGGCAAATTCCTGGGCCGACGAGTATCGCAGCTCGCGTTGTTTGCTCATCGCCTTGAGTAGAATCGTTTCCAGATCGACGGGAATCGACGGATTCAACCGGCGCGGCGAAGGCGGTTCCTGTTGCTCGATTTGCCGCAGCAGAGCTTGGCGGTCGTCGCCGGGAAACGCCGCTCGCAGGGTGAGTAGTTCGTACAGCGTGGCCCCCAACGCGTAAACGTCCGCCCGCTGGTCTACCAGGGCGTGGCGACCCGCCGCCTGCTCGGGGCTCATGTACCGTAATGTGCCGATGACGTCGCCCGTGGCCGTCAGATCGCCGCTGGATGGAATGCGGGCCAACCCGAAATCGGTGATCCATAAATGGCCCTGCCGATCGACCAGCAGGTTCGAAGGCTTGATGTCGCGGTGGACAATGCCGACCTCGTGAGCGTGTTGCAGTGCCTCCGCGGCCTGCACCGCTAATTGCGCGCAGTTGTGGAGATAGGCCCGGCTGGTGGCAGTGCGGATGGTCGACTGCCTCTGTGTCGAGGCGTATGCTTGAGGCGGCTTCGGTTCCGGTCCGTGCGTCTTGTGCGTGGGCGCCGCAACCGTCGTTGGGACTCCCACACTACGGAGTTCGCGGATCGCTTGGTCCAGCGGCTGTCCATCGATGAACTGCATGCTGTAGTAATGGACGCCGCGGTCACAGCCCACACCAAACACCGGCACGATATGAGGATGCTGGAGTTGAGCGGCGGCACGCACTTCATTTTGGAATCGCGCGATGTACTTGGCATCGAGAACCGCGGCGAACGGCAACACTTTGAGGGCTACACGCCGGTCCAGCGACACTTGCCATGCTTCGTACACGACTCCCATTCCGCCACGACCGATCTCACGCAGCAGGCGATAGTCACCTAGCATCCGTTCCGACGGCAACGCGGGTTCCACATGGGTCGGTTGCGTCGGACTGGCGACCAGCGAAGTCGTGCGGTGTAGAAAATTGAGACTATCCAGATAACGCCGCAGTGGCGAGGCCAGATGCGAATGCCCCGCCAGCAACCGATCGAGATCGGGCGCGAAGCCGGTATCGATCTCTGTCAGGTACTCGTCCAAGAGCCGGGCCAGCGTGGCGGCGTCTTCCGCCGGAAGCCCCGCGAGCGAAGTATCATGATCGCCGGGATGCAGTTCGAGTTGCGAGGCGGGGCCAGCGGTCATAGCAAACCTCGCCGTTCAAATTCTTGCCGCAATTGTTCGACCGCCCGCAGCCACAACATGCGCGCGGCTCCTTCGGATCGGCCCAGCAGTTCCCCGATCTCCTTGAACTGACGTCCCTCGACATGCCGCATCACAATCACCTGCCGATAGTTAGGTGCCAACAGGGTCAGCACTTCCGCCAAGGCCACAACTTGCTCATGCCGCTCGGCTTGCGAACTGGGAGACGTGATATCGTCGCACAGCAGCGCCGCCAAGCAGGTTGCCGAGCGGTCGACGGTGGCACCGATCTCATCCAGCGAGACTTCACGCCGGGCATCGCGTTTCTCGGCAATTAAGTGATGCTCGACCACCCGCGCCAGGTTATGGACCAGGATTCTACGCAGCCAGCCCAGGAATTCTCCCGACGAACGTCCGGCGAACTGATCGAAGTCGCGGTGCGCTTCGAACAGCGTCTCCTGCACGACATCGGATGGGCTGACACGTGCTCGCAAACGGTGATCCAATTGGGCACCGGCCAACAGTCGCAGGTAGTTGGAGTAGAGCTGTAGCAGTTGTGTCAAACAACCGTTCGTTCCGGCTTGAGCCGCTGCTAGCAGTATCTCGGGGGTAGTTTCGGTATCGGATTGCATATTTCACCTACTGGAAAGGCCGGACCCCGAGTGATCTGTCACGCACACGGTAACAACAATTGGCGCAGCCTGCTTTGCCCTATCCAGATGGTGGCCGAGACCGCCAAGTTG
>JBGTHH010000202.1:0-2098 GCA_041746275.1 Pirellulaceae bacterium
GATAGTTGTCCCCCAGATGCCATTTGCCGAACATCCCCGTCGCGTAGCCGCAATCCTGGAGCAGTCGTCCTAAGGTCACCTCGTTCTCGCGGAGCATCGACCGCCCGTTGACGGTGTGCCAGACGCCGGTTCGATTAGTCCAATGCCCCGTCAACAGCGCTGCCCGTGTGGGTGAGCACGTGGGCGCGACATGATAGTCGGTAAGCTGCGAGGACTCGGCTGCCAGGCGATCGAGATGGGGTGTTTTGATGATGGGGTTGCCCGTGCAGCCCAGATCACCATAGCCCTGGTCATCCGTGATCACGAACACAATATTCGGGGGCTGAAGCGGCTGTGGCGCACTCGCCCAACTGGTGGTGGCAGCCAGCGTGATCAGCATCGAACAAATGATGTAAGGAGCCTGCATGGTTCGCCTCTTGAAGTGCCATGAGTATCGTCGAGTTCCATCCGTGGAGCCAGCGTGGTACGGTCGGCGTCGAGTCCAGTTTGAAAAAACACTTGCCGACGTCAAAGCTATATGGTGGACAATCTCGAAGTGATTATGCACAATACAGAAGCGGTTAACGTTGGCCGAATGCCTTGCCTCCCTACCATAACTGACCGCGTTAGCGGTTCCTACCTGTTAGCAACAAAAACGTAGTCGGGTGCTCCTCGTATGGAGCAAGCCCATACGTCGTTCGCCCGTTTCGGTGTTTTCGTCCGCTGGAGAGACTCCCTTGACCACGACGCTGCAAGTAACCGATTCATCACGACAGCCTATGGCGAGTTGCGATCACGGACAGCGCCGCCGGATGGTCGCCGAACGCTTGTTGAGCGAGATCTTTCAAGGCACTCTGGGAACGGGCCAGCGTTTGGTCATCAAAGAGCTATCCGAGCGGTTTCAAGTCAGCTCGACGCCGATCCGTGAAGCGTTGGTGCAGTTAGAAGGCATTGGCATTATCGATTTCGTGCCGAATTGTGGTGCCGTGGTAAGAGAGGTTACCACAGCCGATGTCCGGGAAGTTTGCCAAGTGCGGCGGGCATTAGAATGTGAAGCGACACGCGCCGCGTGCGGCCGGATCAACCTGGCCCATTTGCACGAGTTGTCGGCGGCGTTTCAGCGGATGATGTCCGCGAAGCAGCATGGTGCCACATTCGTGGATAAGGCGCGCCAGCGGGACAGTCAACTTCACGATCTGATCGCGGAATCGTGCGGAAACCGGTTTCTCGCTCAGGAGATTGGACGATTGAAATTGTTGTTCCGCGCCTTTCGTGACGCTTCCTGGGAGCAGCGGATGGCGAACCACGACTATCACCGGTTCGCTGATGAGGCGCGCGAGCACTTGGCGATTGTCGCGGCGCTAATCGATGGTGATGCCAAGCAGGCAGCCCACGCGATGGCGCTGCATATTCGTGCCGGTGTAAAGTATTGGAGCCGTGGATTACCCAACTGACCGACGCTGAAGGATGTTCGCACAGTCACGAACTGTGCCCACGGCCATAGCGAATCGTTCTGCCTTAAGGACTGGAAGTGATGAACGCAATGAAATGTAACCAACACCCACGTGCTGGATTGGCTCGACATAATCACGGTTTCCGTTGGATGTCCATCGTGCTTCCTGCGATGCTGTGGTGCCTCGAATTGCCACTTCGTGCCGAATCGCCGGTCGAGTATAACCGCGACATTCGGCCAATTCTGGCGGAGAACTGTTTTGCTTGTCATGGTGCCGATAGCGCGGCGCGGAAAGCGGACTTGCGGCTCGACCAGCGCGATGCCGCAATCGAATTTCAAGCCATCACACCCGGTAAGCCCGATGAAAGTGAACTGATCGGCAGGATCATGTCCGATGATCCCGAAGCGGTGATGCCGCCACCAGAAACCAAAAAGAAACTGAGTGCCGCGCAAAAGGAACTCCTGCGGCGATGGATCAACGACGGAGCGGAGTACCAGTCGCACTGGTCATTCATCGCGCCACTTCGGCCCGAACTGCCCACGGTGAAGAACCAGACGTGGGTGAAGAATGCTATCGACCGGTTTGTCTTGGAGAAGTTGGAGGCACATGGTTTGGCTCCAGCTCCCGAGGCCGATGCACGCACGCTGTTCCGTCGGTTGCATCTC
>JBGTHH010000203.1:0-3229 GCA_041746275.1 Pirellulaceae bacterium
CGCGCGGCGAATCGAACCCCATCTCCTTGAATTCAACGCCGAATCCCCCTCGTGGTCTCTTTAACTTCCCTTCGCCACCCGCTGGATCACCCTTAAGAGTTCCCGTCTGATCCGGTTTGATGTTCGGGCCCTTGTCCGGAACATCACGACCACTGTCTCCGCCATCGCCACCGTGCCCCTCTCCGACTGGCAGTTCGTCTTTCGACGCATTCAAATCCTCGCCAGCCACCAACATATTATCCTCGGCACGACCCGATGTCCCGGTAGACTTTCCAAGATCGTGTCCGGTCCCACTGCGCGCTTTAACTCGCGCGATCCTATCGCTGAAGTCCTGAAAGTCATGGTTGATCATCTCGGCGATCTTGCGAGCTTCGTGATCCAGTTTTTTTGCGTCGTCTTGAGCGCGGCGAGTCTTATCCTCCATTACCAACTCGCGTCTCAATCGGTCCACTTCATAGCCGACAAACGCGAATGCCGCATGCACAACCTCGTTGTTTGGGTTAAGCCGCATAGAACGGCTCATGTCGAAAGCGGGGATCGGTGATGACTCGTCGTCCAGGGCAGGAATATCGATGTGCCCGAAAATGTACTGTGACATCGACTGCCCCTCCGCGCCGACTAACGTTGACTCCAGCCAAATCCCGTTAGTGTGAATCGCAATGCCCTGCAACTCCGAATCGAGCGGCGACTTTGCAGTTTTCAGGGTTAGTTCCACATCGCCGAGAACTTCGAGTGCTTTGCCGGTTGGCCTCACCGTACTAGTGTCAGCCACCGGCGGTTCGGAGTATTCACACGTATGGTTATTGACACGAACCAGCGGTTTCTCTGGCCAATGTGCCAAGTGTCTTTCAACATAGTTAATCACAGCTCGCTGATCGAGCTTCTTGAGGTTCACGTTACTAATCGTGACAACGGTCCCGTTTGGCTCGTCCGTTGGTGCGTCGCGATCTACAGTGCGAACTGGGATGTGATCTTCGCCAGCGGCTTCGATGTCCTTGCGTGACAATTCCACAGTATTGCGTTTACCATCTCGAATGCTTGATACCCGTAGTTTGTCCGCAATACCAAACGCTGCTGACTTGCCCGTTCCGAAGCGTCCACGCCCTGGCTTACCGGCCTTGCGTTCTTTGTTTTCTCCGTGCATCACGAAGAAGTTTTGCAGGCCCTGACGATCCATGCCTGCGCCGTTGTCATCGATTATTACCTGCTTTTTGCGAGTATCGAGAGTGACGTTTACAACGGGTGGCGTTCCTGGTTCGCGATACTGTAGTCCGTTCGATACGTATTCCCACACGACCAGCTTGTCTGTCTTAAACAACGCAGCGCTTTGTAGCAGGTCGCGTGCGACGTGTGTGCGAACCGAAATCGTGTCAACGCTCATGTGATTTGTCTCCTGTTACCAACTCCGCCAACGCTGTTACTGCCGCTCCAAGCTCAGCGTCATCATAAAACGCATTTACGATGCGTGCGATCTTTTTCTTTCGAGCTGTCCCGCTCACATATTCGTCGAGGCGAAAGAAGCTTACCGCCTCCTGTTCAGAAACGTCGGCGATGTCGCCACTGCTGAACTTGGCGTAGGCCGCAGTGGAAACCAACCTCGCCCGTTCACGCCGTTGCCACTTCTTGTCAGATTCACTCAGTCGCTTACCGGACAAGTCCGTTGCCTGAAACCGCTCGGTATTGTTCTGAGCAAACTGCAGGCCCAGCTTTGAGAGCATCCAACCTTCGTTGCCGGTGCCGATCAAATATCCACAATGCTCTCGCTTAGCGTTTTCGAGCGCAAACCGTATTGCCTGTAGATCGATGTGCTCTGGATACTTTCGCCAAACGAAGCGGCCGGGTGCCATCGTGTTCGCTTTGATAGCCACGTCTTCCGTATCGACGGAACGCGCGTGACCACCGAGCAGGTACACAACAACAGTCACGATCTCGACGGCCGAGCTATTGTCGGTTGACGAGTTGTCCACCATGTTCTATCTCTTCAGTGCAGGAAGTTCTGACCAACTCTGTTCGATGACTTGAGATGCATCAAGGTCTCCAACTACCGAATACCCCTGTCGTCCATGTTGTGTGACTGCACCAATTCCTCTCAACCACGCGAGGCAAACGTAGCTTTGATACGACGGTATTTCAGCGCCGTCTTTCATAGCCAAAGGAAGAACTTTATCCATAGTCAGCAGTTCTTCGTCGTGACTCAGTCCTTGCATCTTTTCCAGTAACGCCTCGGCTACATGCCTCGGTGCCTGATGCTGGTACTCGGATTTGGAAGCCTTTGACCAAGCAATCTTGACTAACGCATCACCGCGTCGCCGAAACGTGGGATACTTAGCTTTGCCGCGTCTTGCCGAACGACGCTTCTGACTTGTGCTACGTAATGTTGACTCACGAACCACACCGTTGGTCTTCGCTTGATTAACCGCAGCGCGGGAAGATCCGTTGGCGCTAAGCTGAGAAAGCTGTTCTGCCCACCGTGCAAGCACCGCAACCTGGTCATATTGCCCGTTGATGACTGCATCTTGCATCAAGTCGCGAAGCGCCGCCTCTGCGGTCTGCACGACTTTCGCGCCTCGGGTGATTGTATCGCTCATTCCTAAAATATAGCGAAACTATAAATATAGACAAGTGACGGACCGTATCCTGCGTAATGGAAAGAGTTTGCCGTCGTCACAGGCGATTCTTTACAGAGTCCCTTTAAGCCGAATTTGCGTTGCATTGTTCGCGAACTCCTGGCTCCTGTGTGACTCCCGTGGGTGGATCGGCTGCCCGCGAAATGAAACGCAACGAGGAGCCGGGACGATGAACGAACAGAAGATGCTCGACGGGAAGGTACGCGAATGGGAAACCGAAGGCCGTTCGAAAGATCGCGGCCGTTGGGTTCGCACTTCGAACGAGACGATGGAATACATCCCGACGCGACGCGAGATCGTGGCTAAGTGCAAGTTGTTCCGAAACTAGATGGCTGGCGCGGAGCAGCAAAACGCGCACCACGCGGGGGCGAGTTCGCCGTAGCGACAACCGCTGGCGTCTGACCCGCCCGTTTCGCACCACGTCGCCCACGAGGCCGCGGGCACCGACGCGCAGCGTTGGTCGGCGGCCTCTTCTTACGGTTGGCGTGTTCTTTCAATCCCGGTCAACCGGGTCCGTGGCAGTATTCACAGCCTCCATCGCCATAACCTTCAGTCGCCGATCTCAACGACAAAGCCGCTGTGGTCTGACAGCGTTTTCTTAT
>JBGTHH010000204.1:0-3203 GCA_041746275.1 Pirellulaceae bacterium
CGCTGGAACGAAACCGATCTCGGCTCGTTGCAATGCGGTGTGTTTCGCGCGCCGGGCATCACGGTTCCTCGTGGCATCTGCGTGCGTTTGGGTGATGCGGGCGAACTCGCGGCCTGTTTCAATCCCGAGACGCTCACCTACGACGCGGTTTGGAGCGGCGGGTTTTTGAAGTTCTCCGCGGTGCGACATGGCTTCCTCGACGGAGTCTTAATCGACGGGACGCTGTTGGAACGACCGGAGCGTACCCTGCCGACGCAGCCATTCGCTTACCTCGGCTACCATCGTATTGGCAAACGCGTCGTGTTTCGGTATCGCATCGGCGAGCAAGAGTATCTCGATGCCCCATGGGTCGACGCGGGACAGTTCACGCGACAGGTGGCTCCTGTCTCACAGCATCCACTTCGTGAGCAGCTCGATCACAGCCCGCCTCAATGGCCGGAGAAGATTCAGACTTCAATCCAGCTCGGAAACGCGGCACCATACGCCGTCGATACGATTGAGCTGCCCATCGAGAATCCGTGGCGAGCCTTATTGTTTTGTGGTGGCCATGCCTTCCTGCCCGATGGCTCGGCGCTCGTCTGCACGATGCAAGGAGATGTTTGGCACGTGGAAGGAATCGCCCATCCCTCGCGAAAGGCGATCTGGCGTCGATTTGCGTCGGGGCTGCATCACGCCCAAGGCATCGTTGCCGATAACGATGGCATCTTCGTCCTGGGTCGTGACCAGATCACACGACTACACGATCGGAACGGTGATGGCGAAGCCGACTTTTATGAATGCTTTAGCAACGCCTATATCACGTCTCCGGCTGGTCACGATTTCATCTGCGGACTGGAACGGGACGCCGCGGGCAACTTTTACACCGCTTCGGGCAATCAAGGAGCCTTGCGCATCTCGGCGGACGGCAAACAAGTCGAAGTCCTGGCCACGGGCTTTCGTAATCCAGACGGACTGGGCGTGATGCCGGATGGTTTGGTCACGGTGCCGTGTTCCGAGGGGAGTTGGACTCCGGCTTCGATGATCTGTGCGTTTCGTGTACCGTCAACTTCGTCACCTGCCACCGGAAATTCTTCACAGACGCTACCCTTCTTTGGTTATGGCGGACCGCGAAATGGTCAGGCCCCGACGTTACCACTCGCATACCTCCCGCGTGGATTAGACAATTCCAGTGGCGGACAAACGACGGTAACTAGCGAGCGGTGGGGGCCGTTGGAAGGACAATTGTTGCACTTCTCCTTCGGCACGGGAGCCCACTTCCTGGTGCTTCGCAATGAGGTCGCGGGCCAACTACAGGGCGCGGTTGTACCGCTGGTTGGCGAGTTCCGATCGGGAGCACACCGCGGACGGTTCAACCCGGTCGATGGCCAGCTCTATGTCACCGGCATGCAAGGCTGGGGTTCGTACACTCCCAACGACGGGAGTTTCCAACGCGTGCGTTACACGGGCAACGAAGTGCAGTTGCCGACGGCATTTCATGTTCACGAGAATGGCGTGCTCCTGACGTTCTCGCGTCCGTTAGCACGCGAGACGGCCGCGCAAGCCCGTCAGCATTTCGCTCAATGCTGGAATTACCGTTACAGCGGAGCCTACGGTTCTCCGGAGTTTTCCACACGACATGCGGGTGTGCGTGGCCACGATGTGGTGCCGATCGCCGCGGCGCATGTGCTCGCCGACGAACGCACCTTGTTCTTGGAAATGCCCGACCTGCAACCGGTCAATCAGTTGCATCTGCGTGTGCGATCATCCGCCGATGTCGATCATGACCTGTTCGTGACCGTCCATCGACTCGACCAACCGTTTACGGACTTTCCGGGCTATCAACCGGCCGTGAAGTCGGTGCAGCCTCATCCGCTGATCGCCGACTTGCTCATGGCGACCAAGAGTATTCCAAATCCGTATCAAAAGAAGTTGCCGCAAGCGCGGGCGATCACCATCGAGACCGGCGGGAATCTCTCATTCGCAACGCGCTCGATTCGAGTTCGGGCCGGGGAAGCGATCGAATTGACACTCGACAATCCCGATGTGGTGCCTCACAACTGGGCACTCGTCAAACCAGGAACGCTGGAACGAGTCGGCGACCTGGCGAACCGCTTGATCTCTGATCCCGAGTCCGTCGTGCGTCACTACATTCCCAATACCAGCGATGTGTTGGCTTATACCGATGTCGTACTGCCTCGTGACCGCTTCACGATCTACTTTCGAGCACCCCAGCAACCCGGCCGGTATCCGTACCTCTGCACGTTTCCTGGACACTGGCTGGTCATGAATGGTGAGATGATCGTCGAGTAACGCGACCAGCCAACTCGGCCGTGAAAAAAGAAGACAGGCCGCCTGTTCACGCGTTCGTGCGGAACAGGCGGCCTTATCGTTCGATCCGAAATGTCTTCGCTCGGCTAGTCCGACGTCGCTTCGTTCGCTTCCTCGGCTGGAACCGTATCCTCGGCTAGAACCGTCTCCTCGGTGGCCGCGGGGGCCTCGGTCGTGGCAGCCGGCTCGGCTGCGGGCTCATTCGTCTCGGCGACGACCGGTTGTGCCTGGTCGACTTCCACTGCGGGCACCACGGTGGGAGCATCCGACGCGGCCGGAGTTTCCGGCGACGTGGCCACTGGAGTTTCGACATCCACCGGCGGTGCTGGGGCTTGCGCCTCGACAACCGGCTCGGGGAAGCGTTGCAACGGCACGAGGTGAGCCAGACCTTCCTGAACTTCCAAGACTCGGTCCTTCTCCGGTTGATCGATCACCAACCACTGATTGCGCATCTCGGCGGGAACCGAATCACGCCAGATCGCGAGGATCTCGTCCACCTTGATGTGCGGATTGCCTCGCTCGTTGCCTGGTTGACGCGACTCCTTGGGGCTCAGCGGAATCCACAGCATGTGAATGCGTGAGCTGTCTCGGTAGTAGTTGCCGCCGACAATCTTGCCATCGGTGTCCAGGTTCAGGTAGTAATGGAAGTACTTTTGATACTTGTTCAGCGGGCTCTCTTGAAACTCACCCCGCGTGTCCTTGGCATAAGCGATGTTCATCTTCACTTCGACTTGGCGATCGGAGAGGCGGCCATTCGTACTGGAATAGGCGAAGACCGGATAGTTCCATTTCTCTTTGCCGGGGTCCGCTTCCATGCCAATCGAGTGCGCCCCGCGTCCGATCCAGTTCGTGATGATGCCGTGGAACGTCGCCGCATCCAGAAACGTATCCGAACC
>JBGTHH010000205.1:0-3642 GCA_041746275.1 Pirellulaceae bacterium
TGAGGATTCTGTCACGTACGACATCTTGCCCCCGTACATTTCGCGAAGAGTCAGAAACATGCTGCTGTTGAGTCGCGACTTGCAGGGCAAACTCGATGAATACCTGAAGCAGTAGCCATGTCCAAACGACAATCACAATACAAGCCTCCATCACTCACGCAGTTGTTCGAACCGCCCGAAGATTTTCTGGGCAGTTTTGGATGGATCTGCGGTTACACGGCGGACGCTGGTTTCCTGAATGACGCCGTCGAGCGGTTCACTGTCGAAACGCTTGCCCAACGCGCCCACTCCGGCAAGTTGGCAATCGCCTTGATGCTTGATCCGGGCAATCCCCAGATATCGCCGGTCGATGTTCCCGGCGTCGCCCACCTGCCCATGCGGAATGTCGCGCAGCGGCCCTTTCGATTATTGCACTCTAAAGTCGCGATGCTTGCGTTTCGCAACATAGAAAATGCCAACGATTGGAAACTGCGGTTGATCGTTTCGACCGGGAATTGGACTCGGTCCACATTGGAAGAAAGCCTGGACTTGGCGTGGCACATTGAACTGGACCGGCAAGCCCTGAAGGTCAGGAACGACGACATTCGCCAGGCACGCGCTGACATTGCGGCGGCTTGGGATCTGATGAAGTGGTTGCGCGACTTGTTTGACACTCGCTTACTCACCTGCAAGCCTGCTGGACGACAGGACACGCCTACCAGCGACTCGCACGCGCGGTTCGAGATCCTGATGAGCGAAATTCGCATGCCCCGCAACGGTAAACCTCGGTTTCTGGATAGCCGCAGCGGGGCGCTGTTGAATCAACTACCCACGCGTATCGAATCGCAAGCCCAAGCCGTCCGGCGCAACTACATCGGCATGGGCTCGGGATTCTACGAACAAGACGCGAATGACGGCCAAGTGCCGCGCGTGATTCGCCAAATCGTGGACAAAATGCGTGAGAAGCAACTACTGACACAGAACGCCGAAGTGGACGTATTTGTAAATCCGCGTGGTTGTCAAGCCGTGGCAGGTGCGTTGCCTGCATTCAACATGCGCAAGTGGACGTTACGTGCGGCTCACGCGCCCAATTACTTCGGAACAGGAACGTTTCGGTCGCTTCACGCCAAGTTTGTGTTCAGCGCTCACTATCGAAAGGATTCTAACGTTTGCAACAGCGCCTGGATCTATCTTGGTTCCGGGAATCTGACAGCTCCCGGCTTCACAGGCAAAATGTCTCGAAATGGCGGAAACCTGGAGGCCGGTGTGGTGTTTGCGCCGGACGGACTTTACTGGGTTCCGCGACGAGGCACCCCGCTTGAACACGTCATCACCAACCTCTTGCCGATTAACTGGGACGTTGACAACATTATCGAGACACCGGACCAACTGAAGGCTGGCAAAGAGTTCACCGCGAACGAACCAACGTACTTCGCGGCACCCGTCTCATGCCTGCTTTGGGAAACGGTCGGAGACGTTAACTACCTCAAACCATTGGACGGCGATGTCAATGCCATTGACGTCCTTGATCCTGCGACGCAGATATGCTCACGCCACGATACGCACGGTTTCATTTGGACAGCGTCACGGCCTCGTCAAGTGCTTGTTCGCTGGCATGGCGAAGACGGGCACGAATTGCGCGCCTTGATCCCGGTGCTTGATAAGTTGGGTCGGATTGCGGCCGCCCGCTTACCGGCTCTCGACATCGACGAGGTCTGGTGGCAACTCGAAAACTTCCCCTTGCCGCCTGATGCCGACGACGTACTGCCGGAGGAAGACGGAGAAGACATTATGGCCGGCGACCATTCGGTGGACACCAAGGCTCGCCGACCTGCAGCGTATCCCATCCGGAAGATGATGCAACTCGTCGAAAACATCGCCGCCAAACAAACGAGCGTCGCCCTTGCCGATTGGAATCTCTGGTGCAACCGCTTGGAACAGTCCATGATTCAGGCCGCTGACAGCTCCGTGGTCAAAACGTGTAAGAAATTCGTTTTCAATCCGCTTAGTCCGCTGTGGGAAGTCCCCTTCCGGCCAGGTTTCGCTGAAAGTCGTGATTCGCAAGAAGGAGTGCGGTATGAGGATGCACTCCGGCGTATCGAAGCAGCATGGAAACGCGCCGACCTCAAGCCGTTAGGAGATCGGTCATGAAACAGAATTTCCGCGGATGGGATGAGGTGTCGCGTCATCTTCGCAGCCGGGTGGAAAAAGAGACGAAGCTAAACGATGCAGCGGCTTGGCTAAACACTGGTCAGCGTGCCAGCCTCCTCGCTTTGGCCGAGCGACTGCCGAACAACGGCGTGATCCTCGCCGACGAGGTCGGAATGGGAAAGACGCGGATCGCCGTCGCCGTTGCGGACGCCGTGGTCGAGTGCGGTGGCCGCGTGGCCATTCTTCTGCCGCCTGGGCTTGGATATCAATGGCAAGATGAACTGAGCCGTGGCCAGTTACCGACTGTCCCTCCTTTGCTTCGCAGCTTGTGGGCGTACTTCCGTGACTCGCAGGAGCTTGGCCCGTGGTTTAAGAACCCTGTGCTGACGGTTTCGCACGCTTTCACCAACTGGAGACTAGGCGACAATCCGGAGCCTTGGCGCAGAGCGTTGCTTCCCGAGTTGTACGCACTCTGGCGCAAGAAGCACCAAGGGCGACTTCCACGGTGCTACAATGAAAACGAAGTCTTGGACAGGGCGGCTCCGCATGTCCGCGACGCGGCGCAAAGCATTGTCGATGGGATTCCCACCAAAGGTGCGCATCCTGGAAGAATGTTTCTAAACGAATTGAGCCAGGATTTCCAATGGGATGGATCGCTCGACGGTAATTACGGGAAGGATACGAAACTGCGGAGGTGGCTTGAACAATCCGTGGGCTTGGGTCTTGGCGTGTTCGACTTGGTGATTATTGATGAGGCCCACAAGAGCCGGGGCGACAACAGCGGCCTCTCCCGCCTGATCGACAACGTGGTGTTCCAGTCGCAAGATGCCCGCCGGCTATGCATGACTGCGACACCAGTGGAACTCGACGTGCGTCAATGGTTGCACACGTTGGGGCGAATCGGACTGAGCGAGAATACCGCCTCATCCCTGGAGGAAACGATCCAGGAGTACGCCGAGGCAGCAAGAGAATTGCGCAGGTATTGGTTCAGTAGTGTCGAGATACGCGAAAAGTACAAGCAAGCGGCGAAGAATTATCAGCAGGCATTGACTCCTTATGTCCTGCGCCGTGACAAGCGTGAAGACGAGTCGGTGAAGAGGTTCGGCGACTACGCGGGGCTCCGATACCGCGACGAAGAAAAGCAGATTTCCATCGACGTCAGTGATCTGTCACCGAAATGGCAACGCGCCGTTTTCGCCGGAGAGGCGTTATCATTCGCGTCTCGCTTGAGCGAAGACCCGATTGCTAAACGGCTTCGCCTGACAATCGGAAGCGGTCATGGAATCGCCACAATGTTGGACGAGACGTTAAGGGACAAAGATCGCGACAAAAAGCAACTCGACCAAGATCAGGAGAACGCGTCGCATGAAGATACCACAGGTCATCTGGCAGAAAGCGACGATGTGGTTGCAAAACAACGGGCGGATCGTATTCAATACTGGCGTAAAGCCATTGCCGACGCATTCGTACAAACGGACGACGTACCCTACGACCCACTTTACGATCACCCCG
>JBGTHH010000206.1:0-2213 GCA_041746275.1 Pirellulaceae bacterium
GCCAGGTCGATGCTGCCGAATACAAGCACGTTGTCCTAGGCCTTCTGTTCCTGAAATACATCTCCGACTCCTTTGAGTCGCGCCGCGAGGAACTGAAGGTCGAACTCGCGAAGGACGGCATCAAGGGTGATCAACTTGAACGGCTGCTTGAAAACCGCGACGAATACACCGCTGAGCGCGTGTTCTGGGTGCCGCCCGAATCGCGATGGGCCAATCTTCAGAATCAGGCTGCGAGACCGGACATCGCCACGCTCATTGACGATGCCATCCTCGCCGTCGAGCGCGATAACCCTAAGCATCTGAAAAATAAACTCCCACGCGACTACGCCCGTCGCGGCATCGAGCCGGTCAAGCTCAAGGGACTGATCGATCTCGTTGCCAACATCGGATTCAAAGGCGACCGTAACACGGCCCGTGATGCTATTGGACGCGTCTATGAGTATTTCCTCGATAAGTTTGCTAAAGCCGAAGGCAAACTCGGTGGTGAGTTTTTTACCCCGCGCAGCATTGTCCGACTGCTGGTCGAAATGCTTGAGCCGTTCGATGGCCGAGTGTACGACCCGTGCTGCGGGTCGGGAGGCATGTTCGTCCAATCCGAGAAATTCGTTGAGGCGCACGGCGGCACGAAGACCAGCATCTCCATTTTTGGTCAGGAATCCAATCCCACAACATGGCGATTGGCACACATGAATCTCGCCGTACACACGATCGAGGCAAACCTCGGAAATCAGCCATCTGACAGTTTCTTGCGCGATCTGCACCCCGATCTCAAGGCAGACTACATCCTGGCCAACCCCCCGTTCAATGTGAGCAACTGGTCTGGGGAACTCCGCATCCGACGCTGATCCAGAACAATCGGTGGTTCCACACTCTGTTGACAGATGGCGTCGAGATCGAGTACCGGGATGAAGTGAGCGGCGAGACACGCGGAGGTCGAGCAAAGCTGATTGATTTCGAGAATCCGCGAAACAATGACCTCTTGGTCGTCCGCCAGTTGATCGTCACAGGTACGAATGGGAAACCGGTGCGGCCCGACTTGGTTCTGTTTCTGAACGGTCTACCGATCGCCGTGATGGAATTGAAGGACCCGGCGGATACCCAAGCCGACTTAGGCATGGCGATTGACCAGATGAGCCGGTACATGGCGAGCGCGCCGGAGCTGTTCGTGGCCAACCTGCTGCTGGTGGCCTCGGATGGGCTCCTCACACGCATCGGGGCGATCACGAGTGGCCACGACCGATTCATGCCGTGGAGACCAGCTGAGGGGGGCAAGCCCACGTTGGAGGCGCTGATTCGGGGCTTGTTCGAACCGACATTGCTTCTGGACTATCTGCGGAACTGCATCACTTTCGAAGAGGACGAACGAGGACGGATTGCCAAGAAGATCGCGGGCTATCACCAGTACCGGGCCATACGCAAAGCCAGAGCGAACGTATTGGGAGCGATTAAGGTTCCCGGCAGTAATGGTGATGGACGTGGCGGCGTGGTTTGGCACACGCAAGGCTCGGGCAAATCACTGACCATGCTGATGCTGGCCGGGGCGTTGATTCGCGAGCCAGCGATGGCGAACCCCACCGTGGTCATGGTCACGGACCGGAACGACCTGGACGATCAGCTCTTCGGCACGTTTGCCGCCGGGCGTGCTCTGCTTCGGCAGGACCCCGTCCAAGCCGAGAGCCGAGATCAGCTCAAGGGAATGCTCGACCGTGCTGCCGGCGGTGTGATCTTCACCACCATCCACAAGTTCGCTGAGGGGCATGGCAAGATTTCGGATCGCACAAACGTGGTTGTGATGGCCGACGAAGCACACCGCAGCCAGTACGGGTTCGTGGAGGGCGGCGCGCGATGGATGCGTGAGGCGTTGCCTAATGCCACATTTGTTGGCTTCACAGGTACGCCACTGGAGCGCGACGACAGAAACACCATGCACGTCTTCGGCGAGTACGCGGATGTGTATGACATCCGCCAAGCGGTCGAGGATGGCGCGACCCGGCCGCTTTATTACGAATCACGGATTGTGAAGCTGACGGTGGACGACGCAGGTGCGAAGGTCGCAGAGAAGGAACTGGAACAGGCGAAGGTGGCGGACCGGACCGGTACCGATGCGGAAGATCGAGTGAGCAGTCCGCTGGAAGCGCTGGTCGGTGCACCTGAGCGTATCGACCGGCTTGCCCCGTTCATCGTTGAGCACTGGGAGAAGCGCCGAGCCGCGA
>JBGTHH010000207.1:0-3523 GCA_041746275.1 Pirellulaceae bacterium
TTGAAGGGCCAGAATCTCAAGTGGGTGGAATCCCTGTTTTGGCAATTGGCGGACATCACGCCGGAAGCACAGCAAGAATTGGGAGTCAACGGCGGAATTCTGTCGGACTTTCAGCCGCAGGATCAGCGGACGCAGCAAGACAAGGCGGCCGGCAAACCGGCACAGTACGCGTTCCCGTTCAAGTCTAACTGTTCCACGCGGCGTATTCACAAGACTCAATACAGCGGCGAGGTCATCGTCTGCGATCTCTGGCGTGCGGAATTTGGTGAAGCGATCAAGAACGCCGACCAGCATTTTCGACTGGTGTATGTGACGCATCTGCCCGAAGTGGATGACGTCAAGATCACCGACGCTTTGCAAGACGTGCGCATCGCCGTGTGTCGCCCCGAGTCTCTCTCCGAGGACTCTCGCGAGTCTTTGGCGGAATTGATTGCCGCCGAACAATTGAAGCGGAACTCGAGTTCGCCGAACCAAGCCAGCCTCCGTGACTATGCGGAAACCAAACGGCGCGAGGCAGTGAAGGCAATTCTGAAATGCCAGTTGGACGAGTACCGACGCGGCCAGGTGCTCACACAGAAAGGTTATGGCATTCCCGCGAAAGATATCTTTATGCTCGCCAAGGATCGCGAAGCGGACTTGGCCGGTCGACTGATTGAGAAGGCGTACGACATGCCGCTCTTTAGCCCGAAGGATTTGAAGAAAGAGTTCACCGACAACGATGCCAAGAAACTCTTTGGCGGGCTGTTTCACAAGGACTCGGTCAAGGCGGAGAAGGATGCCGTTCTGAACTTTGGTGTCGGGCTGGAACTCACGGTGAAGTCGCATCCTGACGACTTCAAACCGGACTCTTCGCAAGCATTGCTCAAGATTCGCGCCCACATCAATCAGCGATCCGACATTCCACTAACCGAAATCAAAACCGCGTTCTGTGCTCCACCCTACGGGCTGACCGAAGCGATGGTCGTGCTGTACCTCGGCGCGTTGTTGAAGTCAGGCGGGTACGAGTTGGCGTTGAATCCGGCCAGCCCGATCACGCTGATCGGCGACAAGGCGCTGCCGGGCAATCGGCTCACGACCCACGCTCTGGCGCTGTGCGACTGGAACGCGAAGCTCGACAAGGCGTTACTCGGTGCCCGACTGATCGTGTCGGTGCAAAAAGGTTGGAACGAAGTGCTGCCGTATGCTCGTGTTCTTGACGACACGTTGAAGCCGGCCGCGACGCCGGATGATGAACCGGTGCGGAATGAACAACTCTTGGCCGTGCTGGGAAAATTGAAGGTGGAAGTTCCGGAAGTCCAGAGGAGTCTCGATGTGCTGGCTTCGAAGCTGGGCGGCGCGGTTCCTAAATCGCTGGCGGAGACCTACTCGCGGTTCACGGCGCTCACGGCGACGACCTCGTTTCAGGAGTTCGATGCCGCAGTGCGCGAAAGCTATCCCACGCCGGCGGACTTCGTAGCGGCCTTCGAACAATACGCGAAGGGGAGGAAGCTGTGTGATCGAGCGATTGAACTCAGCAGTGCGAAGGACTACCTCAATGGGGCTTGCGAAATAGACAAGCTGTTGGAATCCGATCGGAAGGCGCTTGTCGTGTATCTGGACTTTGACACTTTGTTGAGAGATCCCAGCATCATCGCCGCCCGCATGGAAGAGTTTTCGAAGTGGAAGTCAAAGTACACGCACGCTTATCGCAAGGCACATCGGGCTTACTACGAGGAATTGACGAAGCTGGAAGACAATGTCGAAGCGATGCGTCCGCAGGTGCGGGCGCTGGCACTCATGAACTCAATTGTGGAACTCGGCCCGCCGTTGGCGTCTACCAGCAGCGTCACAACTGACTTGGCGACGATCGACAAGCGTTTGAATGTGTGCGCCGATGCCGTCGAAGCCGACGTTACCGGGGCCGAGCCGACCTGTCCCAAGTGTGCCTGGAAGCCGGACGTGCAAACGCCGACCGCCGAAGCGGCCAAGCTGAAGAAGGTCATCGCGGCCGGATTGGCGGATCGTTTTCAACGGTTCAAGGACGCGACGATTGGGGCGATCCTCAAGCAAGCGGCCGAGAAAGATGGGCGGGCGGATTTGCAGAAGCTGATGGAGATTATCCAACTCGCCAACGTGGATTCACTGGTGAGTGTTATCACCGAAGATCTCGTCGAATTTTTGCGGAAGCTGTTGTACGACGAAAACCTGATCCAAGAGGAAGTCCCGCTCGGCCCGATCGTGCAACAAATTGGGGCCATTGAGGAAGATCGCATCGACGAAGCGGTCGAACGGTTCGCCAAGCTCCTTTCCAAAGCGGTGAAAGAAGCGAAGTCAAAGCACGGGAAGACGAAGCGAGTGCGAGTGTTTTTGTGTTTGCAAGAGCCGGAGGGAGAGGCCGCTCACTAGCCCGACGCACAAGGGGGCGGATTGGAGATCGTGCGTTGAAAGAGGTGGACGAGCCGCACCATACAGACGACCCCGCTCCGTCCGAAAGGGTGTTAGAATATGTTCGTATTTGCTAGAGGAGTTTCGTCATGCAACTGCTCGAAACGGCCCATGAAAGTTCTCTTGTGTTGAAATCGCCCCACGAAAGCGAGGTGTTTTATGACGCTATCAATCGACTTGCCAGTTGATCTGGAAAAAAGCGTGCGACAACAGGCGGCGCGCCGTGGTCAGGACGTGACGGCGTTCGTCCTGCAAGCGGTCGAGGAAAAAGTTGCTAAGGCTCGGACCCTGGAGGAAATCAGTCGGCCGTTTGCCATTGCCGTGGCGGCGACCGGCATGACCGACCAGGAGTTGGACGATTTCTTTGAGGAAGCGCGGAACGAAGTGTGGCAGGAAAAGCAGGGGCAATCCCCTTGAAACCACGAGCCGTTTTCGACTGCATGGTCTTTCTGCAGGGCGCGGGCCGTCCGGGTGGTCCGGCGTGTGCTTGCCTGACCTTGGTGGATGACGATCGCGTCGAACTCATTCTGAGCGAAACGATTCTCGCCGAGGTCCGCGACGTTCTGACGCGGTCGAAGACCCGGCAGAAATTCCCGCTGCTCACTGCGGAGTGGGTCGAGGACTTCACTCGCGCGGTCGAACAAAAGTCGATCGTGTTGGCCAATGTGCCGAGTGCGTATGCCTTGCCGCGTGATCCAAAAGATGAGCGTTATCTCGACGTCGCCATCGCAGCGAACGCGGAGTTTCTGGTAAGCCGTGATTTGGACCTGCTCGACTTGATGAAGGATGCGGCCTTTTGCCAGAGATTTCCCCGCCTCACGGTTTTGGATCCGGCGGCCTTTCTCAAAGTGATGGCCAACCGCGACTTGGCTGAGCAACCGCCGACGGACGCGAGCGCGTCGGAGTGAAGACAAAAACTCATCAAAGATTTGAGACGATCGAAATGCCCGAAGACCTACAACCGTATCTCTCGCCGGAATACCAGGCTCGCGCCTTGGCCGAGTTTCTCGCCAAACACGTTAAGCGGTATGACCCGGAGACGGACGATTACGAGCGGCCACCGTTTGCCGAGGACATCAAGGAAGGCAAGAACGACCCG
>JBGTHH010000208.1:0-2625 GCA_041746275.1 Pirellulaceae bacterium
GAGTCGGCGGCCAGTTTCGCAGTCGGTTCATTGGATGGTAACTCCGAAGACCGTTACGGCTTGACCAACTGGCTGCAAGATTCCCAACCACCGGCGATCATGTTCGACTCCCAGGTGGCGGCTCCGCAGAGCTCCCTCGAACTGGCCGAAATTGTCTTCGGTGGCGATGACGTGGCTCGCAGTCTGCTCAGTCAAACGCGTCGCGCCCGAGCTTTCGGGCCGAGCACCGATATCGTCATCGGCTCGGAGGGACGATTTCGCGTAGCGACGGACAGTGGCAACTTGCTGGGCAAGTCGCATACGACGCGAGGCGTCTCGACCCAGAAACGATCGCCAATCGTCTCCGATCCCCGCATTCGCGGCGACCGCGTCGGACGCTTGGTTGCATCAGGGTCGTATTGGTTCCCGGCTCGGCAGGACCTGGACACCATGCTCAATAAGATCGACTCGCGGCTGATCGAGAACATGATCGTCATCAAAGGACCGTATAGCGCGCGCTATGGACCGGGCTTCGATTTCGTCGACTTTCAACTGCTCTCCGCGCCGCGCTTCGATGGTTACAACTGGCAAGGCAGCACGAGCCTGGAGTACCTGACCAATGGTGCGCAGTGGTACGGGCGTCAGATGGTGATGGGAGGCGACGCGGATTATGGCTATCGGGTGAGTTACGGCCATCGCACCGGCAGTGATTACTTCACCGGCAACGGCACTGAATTGCCGACCAGCTACAACTCGCGCGATCTCGACTTGGCGTTGGGCTATGATCTAACTATCGATAGCCGGATCGAGTTCAACTATTTGCGATTGGATCAAACCGGAGTCGAGTTTCCAGGGCTGGTCTTTGATATCAACGCGCTCGTGACCGATGGCTTCTCGATGAAGTATACGATCGAGGATCAGCCCGAATTCGATTTGCTGACCATGGAAGGTTGGTACAACGCCACACGTTTCCACGGCGATACATTTGGTGCGGGTAAGAACCGCCAGATTCCTAGTTTGGTCGATCAATTATCTCCCTTCAATTTTCCTCCATTGACAGGTCCTGGGAGTGCGATCACCAACGTCGATGCCTATTCCGCTGGCTACCGACTCGCGGCTAGTTGGGGAGATGCCGAGGTTTCTCAGACCACCCTGGGTACCGACCTCATGTACCTGGGACAGCAACTGAACGACATCGAGAACCCGACCAGTGCCGACGGTATTGCGGCGGCGAACTTTCCGATTCCGCGTGCACACTCCGTCGGCGTGGGCCTCTTCGCGGAAGAATCGACGCAGGTGTTGGACCGATTGCACGTGAACTTGGGTGGACGAGTTGACTTTGTGCGCACGGATTCGCGGGAAACGGCCCCCGATTTCTTTGACTACTCCGCAACCGGCGCCACGATCTACTCCGAAATCAAACAGGCGGGACTCGAACAGCATTTCACTCTTTGGTCGATCTACGCGACCGCCGGGTATGAGATCAATTCCACTTGGACCGCCACGGCCGGTGCGGGTCATGGGCAACGTCCTCCGACCATGACCGAGTTGTACGCGGCTGGCTCCTTCATTGGAAGTCTGCAGCCTGGCTTAACCTCGTTGGAGGGCGATCCAGAACTCCAACCAGAACGCAAGACACAACTCGATTTGGGCTTGCGCGGCGATCTGGGCGGCACGCGACTCTTTGCCAACGCCTTTCATGCCTGGATCAACGACTACATTATTTACGAGTATTGGGACTTCAACGATCCGTTCTTTACGCCGACCGAATCGTTTCAACGAGTCGTCTTGGGCAACACGGACTTGGCCACTTTGACCGGCTTCGAATTAGCGGCCGAACACGACATTCAGCGAGGTTTGACCGGCTTCGCATCCCTGGCGTATGTCGAGGGGCGCGATCAAACGGTGAGTGAAGCGACGCGACTGGGTGCCATCCGGCGCCCAAGCAGTTTTGTGGCTAACACCTACACTGGTACTGACCCGCGTAGCGGCGTGACCACCGGTGCCGAACCGCTGCCCGGCATCGTACCGTTAGAAGCCCGCGTTGGCTTGCGGCTTCGCGAGGCGACCGTCGATCCGGACTGGGGACTCGAACTGGAAGCGCGCATCGTCGACAACCAGGATCGCGTGGCGACCAGCTTGTTTGAGCAAGTGACACCCGGCTTTACGATTTGGAATCTACGCGGATTCTGGCGGCCATACGACGACTTCACATTGATCGCGGGCGTCGAGAACTTCACGAACAAGTACTATCGCGAGCACCTTGATTACCGTAGCGGGCTCGGCGTTTTTCAGCCCGGTGTGAACTTTTACTTCTCGACGGAACTGACCTACTAAAGACCGCTCCAGCCTCGCAGGATGAGCCCAATTTGCGATGGCAGGCTACGACAGGCGGTGCTCCGAAACGATCGGTGGCTTGATGGGGATGTGGTCGCCGCCGCGGGCAAGATGTAGTTGATAAAGCTGTAGAATCAGATGCGCCTGCAGCAGCATGCCCACGGGGATCGTGACGAAGATTCCCACGCAGAACAACGCGAAGCCCACCAACTCCAAGAGCACGAAGGCCGCGAAGAAGAACAGGCCCGCGAGGATCATCTCCCTCCACATCAGGTTGACGAACTGTCGGGCAAACGCCAAATCGAAGGC
>JBGTHH010000209.1:0-13913 GCA_041746275.1 Pirellulaceae bacterium
GCGGCCGAGGTTTGCAGAAAGCTCCGACGCGAGGACTTAGAGCCTGGCCGAAAAGGGGTCAGACCCACTCCGGCGAGACCCAAAACCGAGTGAAATCGACTCGCCTCCAAAGGGTCAGACCCCTTTTCGGACAGGCTCTAACACGCGACAACCGAATCGCGTTTTGTGAGAGCGGCTCGAATGAGCATGATCACACCCGCGATGATCGCCATGATTCCCAGCACCGGGAAGATCCCGACGAGAACGCTGATGCCGCCTAGCAGTAGCAACAGTATGCCTCGCGTCCGATCACCAATCCGAATGACAAGGGCGCGGGCAATTCGAAACGCAACCATCAGCACGGCGATTCCAACGAGGATTAACATCAAGCCGAACACACGTTGAACCTGATCGGCATTGACACTTCGCGCTGAGATTTGAATGTCGCCCCGAGGCATGGTGAAGAGGTATTCGACACCGCGTTCCGGTAAGGTGACATCCAGGCTCGCTAGCCCCGTTGCGGGTGCCTGGACTACCTCAAAAACAGCATCAAAATCGGCGAGCGCCGCACCACCGCCACCAAAACCACCAACCTGGCCACCACCCGAGCGAGCACCTTGTTCGAGGTTGAGCCGACGTTCGAATTCACCACGACCTCGATCTTCCGCGAACTGCGGCGCTGGTCCAGACTGCCGACCACGTACCGCCGGATCATAGCCTTCCGCTTCGAGTCGCTGCTGATAACGTTGAACTTGTTCCGCCACGCCACTTGGTCCCGAAACCGGCGGGTGCGCTGATTGCTCCAGCTTCTTGTTTTGCACATCCGTCTCGCTCAGCTTGTCGAAGCGCTCGACGGCGTCCAATGCATCTATGTCAGCAAGCTTCTTGCGCGAGAAATTTTCGGCGAGCAGTGACTCCGGCATCGCCGCTTGCGGTTGCTTCCCACGGCCCAATTGATTTGTATCGAACCAATGCTCGTTGAACTGTTGGACGGCAGGCGAACGTTCCGATTTGGTTTCTGCAGCGGAAACGTCGGCTCGAAAGTTATCGCCAAGTCCGCTCACGATATTGTTCGAGCGATTCATAGCTTGCGAATCGTAGTTCTGCGAAAGTCGAAAGCGATTGCTTGACGAGGCGTCGAGTTGTTCATCGACGACGGGCTGTTGAAGTTGCTTCTGGGCATCCTGCAGCACACGTGAATTACTGAGTAACTCGCGTTGTAACCTGGAGTTGTACATCGAATCGTATTCATTGCTCGCTCCGCTGGACGATGCCAGTCCCAACTGCTTGATGTTGTTCTGAGCGCGGACCTTCGAGAACACGTCGTAGGAATCGTTGTTCATGACTTGGAGAAGTCGCTCGACTTGTCGCGTTTGATACGACACGAAATCCGCGGCCAGTTCGCCAGTATCCTCGACACGACGCATGGTGCCGCTGAAATTGAGCCAACGCCGAGTTTCCGGCAGACGCAGGCGAACGTGACTCTGTTCGACGTTAACGTTGACCGCTCGCATCAGTGGAAAGTCGATCTTGCGGAGCGAGTGTAGCTGCTGCAAATCGCCACCGTACTGCAACACCACGGGATAGTCCAAATCGCCGGTTTGGGTCTTGATCAAGGGCACTCGCAAATGTTGGCGATCCGTGGCATTGGCAACGGTGGTCGGCTTCACGGCTTCACCAGCGACGCGCACGGTCCATAGTTCGGCCCCCTGCGGCAGTTCGATCTCCAGGAACTGCTCGGTCTTGTTGTCGACGCGATATTCCTGCGAACCTCGATACGCTCCGTTCGCATCGACAACCAGCAGCGTTTCGGCGAGTCCTATCCGCGCGCCTGCGGTCTCGACCATCGCTCGCATCTTCGTCGCCAGTGTCAATTGCGGTGCCGCGATCTCCGCACGCGCGACATAGGCTCGCGTGATGTTTCCCGGAAGGATCTCCGACAACTGCTTCCACGGAGCAAGTTGCCGGTTCAATTCGACAAAGTCGTCGCTATTCGTCACAACGACTTCGTCGCGTCCCGCGCTTTCAAGCACCGCAAAGCGGTGGTCCGTTGTCCCAGTTTCGATCCGCGGTATGGACAGTTCGATTTCATTCGTCAGTGCCCGGCTGTTCTGGACGAGTACGACGAGCTCGCCGATGATGTCGTCTTGCAATTCCAGACGCACGTGGATGGAGTTGGGATCATCCGGAATTGGTTCGATGGTTGTTTGCCGCAGCAGAGGCACACGAATCTGAGCATCGCGCAGGGACGCGGGAAGTTGGAATGCCACTTCGCGAATGCCGGCACCCTGGATACGAAACTGCAACTGAATCGTCTCTTCGATTTCGTGGGGCGTGACCCGTACGTTGGTCACGGAGAAGGCGTTGACCGTGGAGATTCGCGTATTCAAGCGAAAGGATACGTCGTAATCGGCCGTCGTATGTTGGATCGCCAGGCGAGCCACTGCTCGCTGAGGCTCCGCAAGCCAGCCCGCCACGCGAGTCAACGACACTTGCTCCGCATTACGGATTTGTTCCGCGACGACATCCACGGACGCCTGGACGACAACGAATCCTGATTGCCGTGTGGCACCGAGTACTTCGCAACGCGGATTGCGAATCAGGTCTCTGTCATCCCGTTCCAGGGAGCCCCGCAAGTCCAATGTCAGCGCGTTCAGCGCGCCAGTGCCAAAGAAGACGGTTAGCAATCGGCCTCCTTCGTCCGTCGTCACCGCCCACTCGGACATTCCCGGTGCCATGACCTCGGTCAACTCCAGGTTGGACGGAAGGCGGATTTGAATCTGATGCAGCGGTCGCTGCTGGATATCCAAGTTCAGGCGTGATTCGAACGTCACCTCACGCTCGGCGACGCGCAGCAATGTCTGCTCGTCGACCGTCACGCGCGCCACGTGGGCGCGGGCCGACAACTCGAGCGTGAAAGACGTTGCGTTAAAGCGATAGGCTTCAAACGGCCGCAACTCCAACGGGCTCTCGTCGACCACAGTGGCCAACAGATTGGCTAACGCCTCGGGGGCGACGTCGGCGCGCCTTGCGCCAACGACCCTTTCGGTCCGAAGATCCAACAACGGTCCTCGACGAATTACCAATTGCCCTGGATGCAGGACCGCATCGGGCACTGTGACGACCGGAGCTTTCAAATGGGTCAGCTCGTGGATCCCCACGACCGTGCGGTGCGACAAGCGAAGATTCAACTTTTCCGTGCCGACTGCGGGTTTTAAAAGCGTTACATCGACTTGCTGCTGTTCGCCTACGATCCGGGTCTGCCAACCACGGACGTTGTCACCGACCAATTGCTCGACCAGATAGTCCGAGGGAACTTGCAAGGTCACACTCTCACGCTGATTGCTGCGGGTTTGCAGTTCAAGCTGCCAGGCCAGTCGAACACCATCCTCGCGAATGTCGAGCACGCCCAGTGACTGTGCGGTCAGCGTCTGATCGACCTGCCCCATCGCCACCGTAGGACGCCACTGCAAGTTGAACACGCCGTCGTCTGACAGTGCTGTCTCGATCGCTTCGTTGGGCTCGTTGGTCTCCCAGTGGGAGCGATCATGAGAACTGGTCAGACGAACTTCCGTCCGTGCCTCTTCGACGGTCAATGTCAACAACGTCGCAGGCGTAGATGGCAGCTTGCCTTGCACGATCCGCCAACCGCCAGTGCGTTGAATCGGCAAGAGGATCGACAGCTCGATCCGCTTTCTTCCGATTCCCGAAACATGCAGCATGGCGATCGACGAGACCTCCGGCGGATTAGCAACGGCGGCTTGCTGGTTGGCTGCTGGATTCACATTGGGCAGTGGTGTCATAATACGCAGCCGCGCGGGTTGCTGATCCACCGTGGCGCGTGCCAACACGCCTCCGACAAGCGGCAAGGGAATCTCATGAGAACCGGATTGATACACCACGAGATCCACATGGCCGGTGATGGTCAAATGGTCGGAGTCGGTCACGGTGACGAGATAGCGGGCATCCCCAAAGGCATAGGGAGCCGGTGGTGGTACGAGGTCGACAGGCTTATCAGGGAAGGCCTGATTCCACAATCGTGTGTACTCCGCGTAGGGAACCAAGACCTGATCGGCACGTTGAACTCCCAGTGGATCCGTGGGGTTGTAAGGCAGGATGACGGCATCTTGTGGCAGCACGATGGGCTTGCCGGGCTGCAACAGCCGAGCGAGCTCCGCGGGATCGAGCAGCGCGGGTGGGCCGTTCTCTTGCGCGAGTCCCGGCACCGCCATGGATGCCAGCAGGACGACTGCCACGCCGCGGGCGATGGAAGACGAGTAACTTGGGGAATTGTGATGCACCAACCCTTTCACGGAGGCAATTAACAGATAGTACGGAATCAGAGCCACGGCGACATAGAAGATCGGAGCTCCCAGAACACTCAATTCCAAGCCTGTTGCCAAGCCGATCAGCAAAGGAAACGCTAAAGCAGTGACTCCCAAACCGATCACATAGCCGGCTTGGCGACGTACAGGGCGTTTGGTCAGTAACAATCCCCACAGTCCCGCAAGTAGTGCCAGTCCATAGGCGAGGAAGTTCCAACGTACCACATCGATCAGTGTGGCCTGGATACGTGGCCGCACGCCCATGCTGATGAAGGTGACTTGGTCGCCTGACCGCTCCAGTTCGATTTGCAGACTCCGGACGCCTTGCAATGCCCAGTACTTCCCCTCGCGACTAGGTGAAGCCAGACCAGCGGCTGAGGCACGCTGAGGAACCACGGCGGGCAGGTCGACCGCCTTCGTTTCGTCAGCCGGCATGGGCTCGTTCGCAGGTGCCGCAGGTGCCGCGAAAGGAGCGGAAAGCGCCTCCGCCTCCGCGATCTCGGATTGAGATTCGACAGCGAAACCACCCATCATCGCTTCACCGTCCGTGATACCAAACATGTTCGGAGCTGGAGAGCTGTCGGTGGCAACTCGACTTTGTGTGGCCATCGGCGCCGCGATATTAAGCAAGTACCACGGTCGAATTCCACCAGAAAGAACGTACAGCCGTTTCAGTGCATCACGTAGCGGAGCAGCTTGTGACAGCGAATCCGTAACGAAGACACTGCCTCGACTGCGCACAACTCGATGTCCCTCGGGTAGCACGAGTTGCCACTGCACATCGGCCGTCGGAACTTCGTACGGTTCCTCGCTCTCTTCGGTGCGCACGGCCAATCGTGGTGCCGAGGTCTCGATGTCGCTGAGCATCGCCAACGAATTCGCCGGCGTGGCGTAGACGAAATGCAGATCCCTGATCATCCGATCCGCGGCGGGCGGCAAGCTAATCAGCAAATCGTCGGCATCGCGTTGCGGTGTCGCGGGCTTGCCATCAACCACGACCGACCACAGTGTCGCTTCGACCGGTAAGCGAATTTGCAAGTAAGCGGCTTTCGTTCGTAGCAAGTAACGGGCCGCGGTTTGTGCTTGTCCGTTCGCTGCCACCACCGTCACCAGTTCCGCTCGTTCCGTAATCGCCATCGGCAATCCGTAACCGGGGCGACGCACGACCTGGGCGACGACGCGTGGTTCCGCGATAAAACCATAGGCCCCCAGCAGTCGACGACCTACTCGATAGTCGGCATCCACCATCTCACCGACATCCACCTTGCGACCCGTGGTCTCGACCTGAATATCGAACCCCGGGCTTCCCTCCACCGCGACGATCGCCGATTGATAAGCGACGTTGGCCGCGACGGCCAGCGGCAGATTCCAATCACGAGGCTCCGCCTCGGCTAACGGCTGTTGAAAGTCGACAGCCAAACGCACGAGCCCCACACTTGCCTGAGCCAGCAGAGCCGTCCAGCGACGCTGATCCTCCACTACTTCGCTGATGTACTCCTTGACCTCGACGCCATCTAAGCCACGGATCGAAAGCGTCGCGGGAGTGTGCTCTGGCAAATCGAACGACAACCTCCGTGTGCGCGCTCGTTGCACGTCGTAGGCGATCTCGTAATGTGCGGTTAATCCGTCAGGCTCGATGCGCAGAAAGCTAAAGGTCCGGGCCGTGATACGAGGCTGAGCGCGCTCGACAACAAAACTCGCGGCGAAGGCCGTGTCATGAATGCGGTATGCCAATGTCGCTTCGGCATCGGTCAGTCCCAACGCGGCGCGCTCGCTGTTATCGAGTGGTGTCAGGTCGTTCAATTGATCTGGCCGGACGAGCAGGTCATTCTCGGTACGAATCGCAATCGCGCCGCGGCTGGAGGCAGCGCCAGTCACCGCAATCACAGGGAAGGCGGCGGCCGTTTCACGCCACTCTTCGAACCAGTCGACGGGCGTATGGGAGGCTTCCACCATCAATTTCACCGCGGCTCCAGGTACGCCGCTCGCCGGCAGCTTGACGAGCCAACGCGTCCGTTGATCTTCGGTCGTGGTGAGTTGCTCGTACACCAACGGAGTACCATCTTCGTTGGTTACGCTGGCAAGATGCCACTCGGCGGGGATGGTGATCTCCGTCGCAAACAGTTTGTCCATGTGGGGGACGAGCGTCAGCAGGCCACGGATGCGATGGCCTTGGTCACTGAGAGTCAACAGCAGTGACGCACGAACATCGACGCGCGCCGCCGGTTTGATGAAGCGCGCCGTGAGTAAATAGTCGGCCTGCGGCGCATAGAATGCCAGCACGGGTCGCACTCTTGCGGCACCCGACTCGGGTCGCGACAGACTCTCAGGCAAGGCTTGTAGCACGACGGCATGATCGATCGGAATCAACGATTCGGTCACCACTGCTTCGATTGCCAATCGATCCTCGGCCAGTACACCGACCACCGCGACGTGATTCAGCACGTCCAGCGGCTCCAAGCGAGGCATCGTCCATTCCGGGCCGGTGGCCGCATGATGAATGGCGGTGATGTGGAGTACGACCGTACCGGTGGTGGGCTCGCGTAGGTTCGCTTCCAGAATTCTCGCGCCCGTTTCATCCGCCGTGACGACCCAACGCGACAGCGTCGAGGACTCGACCTCGGTGACCTCGAATTCATTCGGAACACGGAAGCGAAACGTCTCGACGGCCCCCTGCAGCACATCCAGCGACATCGTGGCGTGGAGACGCTCGTAACCCTGTGTCAACTCGACCATCATCACACTGCGCGCCATGACGATGCGTCGCTCTTGCAGCACGCGATTGTTCAACGACATGACGATCGCCTGCGAACCGCGCTGCGGGAGTAATTCAAAACGTGTGATCCCCGCCGCTTCATCGACACTGCGTTGCACGACCGACGCGCCACTGCGCACCTCGACGTTGCCGGGAACGGACAAACGTAGCTTGGTGGCGGCGGGAGTCGGCACTTGAAACTGCAGCGATTGTTGAGCCGCGGTGGCTTGTAGCGACATCACGAGATCGAGTTCCAGTTGTCGACGACCCACTCCCTCGACAAACAGCAACAACCGGCCTTGGTCATCACGTCCCAGTGACGCTGGCTCCCCATCGAGTGTCGCACGACGCACTCCCACACCGCTGATTTCAAGCGGGAGGGCCTGCAGACCGGGCTCCAAGACCTCCACCCACAGCACACCGCGCATAAGGGCACGTTGCTGTTGAATGGTCGTGTCGTACTCGGCGGAGAGCAGTAACATCGACTGCGGTGCTCGTTCGGCCGAAACGATCTGGGCCTTGACCAACAAATCCTCGTATTCCTGGCGTGTCAGGAAGACTCGCTGGGCCTCGCCTTCGAGCAGAATATGCAAGTCATCGAACGGCACGAAGATTTCACGAATGGGCTGCGGGGGCTGATTGTCGGCCGCCTTCGCAGCCAACGTGGCTGAGAAGAGTAAAGCGATAAGTCCGATCCATCGTGTGACGACTCGGTTGGGTTCCCGATTAAACATCTGGCGAGCCTCCCTCCTGATGGCCCGCCGAGGCCTGATCCTCCGGCGGAGTCGCTGGCGTGAATGGTGATTCACCCGAGTCGGGTGATGGCCCTTTGTTCGCTTCGAGTTGAGGATTCGTTGCGGGAATCCCACTGTTTGCCGCGACGCGCCGCTGATATCCCACGACGGCCGCCACGATCCATCCCAAGCACAACAAGGCGAGTCCCACGAGCAAATACACGTCGAGGAGCCGCATCGCCAACATGGGTGCGAAGACTCCAACGAGCACCAACGCCGTGAGGAGCAGTGTAATGACGATCAATTTGCGCGAAGCCGACTGCCAAGCGAATACTAGTCCGACGCAGGCCAATCCGCCGAAGATTGACAAGTTCATCAACCAGCTATCCCAAGCCACCAATCGCAACGAGCCTTGCGGCGGGGGGGCGGGTTGCAGCGTCGTGAAGTGATACGGCCGGCCATCGATCGCAAAGTTTCTCACACGTTGCGTGTTCATGGACACGCCTTCGAGCACCCAGTTCAAGAATGGTTCATCGGTTGACGCCAGACCCGGCGGTCGATTCAGTTTCGCTTGCCAGTCTCCCTGCTGATTGGTCCAAGGTCCTCGCGCGGCGAGCAGCGTCATCTCTTGCGGTAGATAGACAACGAGCTCCACTTTTTGAACGGCAGGTGCGGTCTGGAGTTCCTCTTGACCGGGGAAATAGGGCAGGTCGAGTTGCCGGTGCGTGCCCGGTGTGGTGTAGCGAAGTTCTAACACGAACGGTTGATCGGGCGTCTGATCGGTGAGCGGAATGAACAGTTGGTTATTCTCACCGTGCTCCAACAATTTGGGCTCCCCATTGATGTGGAGCGGATCGTTGTCGAACTCACTTCCCTCGGGCAGTTCCACGGCCAAGCGTTGCAGTGTGCTGCGCAGGCGATACAACGCTTGCACCGAGATCCGATCGCTACGCGTCACCACCATGCGCACCAACGTACGCTCGACGCTTGTCCGCTTGACTTCTTCCAGTTCATAACGCGTCGCCGTGATTGCCAGATTCCAGGTGTCATGGAATTCAAAGGCCAACGCGGCATCCGCGACGCTCACGTTCGGCATGAGATCGTGCTGCGGATCAATGGGCCGCAAACCTTCCCAGCCAGCCGTCGGACGAATGTCGAGCGTTTCGGCCTTGCTCACCACAATCTGTCCCCAGGCACGATCCACTTGTCGAGGACCCAGTCGCGGCAGTTCGTAGCTGGTGCTCTGGCCCACATTTAACTCGGGCGTCGTGCGATCCCAAGCCAGAACAATACTTCGCGATCCCAGCCATTCGTTGTCACCGCTGAGACTCCAAGCCACGTCGCCTTCCAGCACGTCATCGGGTTGCGGATTGATGAGCGTCTTGTTCACACCAGGTGTCGAGATTCGAATGTCGTCGGCCAACGCTTGCGGGACGTCGATGCGCAGGGACTTCACGGCACTGTAGAGGATGTCATAGAAGAACGTTGCTTGATACTTGATGACTCCCGGCTCGATGCGCGCCGTCAGTAATTGTCGCGTGGAGATCAGCGGTCGGCGGCGCTCGGCGGCAACTTGTAATTCCGCGGCACCACGCTGGAAGACAAATGCCAGCACTTCCCGGAGCGTGGGGAAGCGACCTTGGCGCACGCTCGGCACGAACTGTTGAGCCTCCGCGATGGCGACCGTTCGTAGCCCGCCCTGGGTCTTGGGCGTGACCTGCAAACTCTCGGTGGTTAATATGATCAAGCCGCCTTCGATGTCGTCGATGGCTGTGGCAATGCGCGGAACGTCGATAGCTACTTCGGTTTCCACACCCGTGGGCGTCAACAGTTGCGGATCGTTTAAGGATCGTCGCAGGGTCAGCACAAGCCCGATCTTGCCCAGCGCCTTGCGCGACAGATTGATCCGCAAACGCGAGTTGCCATCGCCTTCCAGGTGATGGGTATCGACGCTGGCGGCCGCCGCATCACCCAGGGCTTGGCCTTGGACGCTTTGTACTTCGTAACCACTGGGGATGTCGTAGTCCACCTGAAATATGCCGGCTTGCTGAATATCCCAAATCGACGACACATCCAATGTGAGTTGCTCGGGTTCGAGATAGGCTTCGACAAGCTGTCGAACATGCACGCGAGGTTTAATCTTCTCGACACTCAAGGCCAGTTCGAACGGGAACGCTGCATAACGATAGGCATATGCCCAGGACGCATTCCGCAAGGGCTCAGGGAGTTCCGCGGTGTCCATTTGAAGTAGCCCGGTCTTGGTAGTCGGCTCGGCCCTTAAATCGTCGCTTAAACGAACCAATACCGTCCCCTGTTGCTGAGCCACATTGTTGGCCCGTACTCCAGGCACCCGCAGATCGCGCAGTCCCTGTTCGTCGTGAAACCGCTCCAATTCGAGTGTGACATGCTGCACGCCACGGGCAGGTTCAAACAGTTCGATGGTAATCCGTTGGACTTGTTCATCGACTTCGACTTCCCATCTCTTTACGTTGGGGTCGAGTACGTGCGTCACTTTCTGATCGGCGGGAACTTCCAGAACAAGCTGAGTCAATTCGGCTCGGCTGATCGCATACGATAAACGTGTTCGCGTGCGGGCCACCCCTTCCTCAATCGTGACTTCCTGCACCGCCTGGACGGTCGCTAGAGCCTCGAGTCCGGACGCGCCTTCCATCTTGGGAGTCCAGTCGATCCGTACGGTCGGTGCCGCGCCGACAAAGGCCAAGACCACTGTTTCGTCCGTAGGCTGTGGTTCTTCCGCGGGAGCGTCGACCGGTGCCTCGGTAGCCGCGATCAACGGATGTATGTTGACCTTCACGCCCGCCTGTGGGATACGAATGCGCCAGCGATTGACGGAGGCTTGTGGGGCTTCCCACGACACACTGTTTTGCCCGGGCGATTTGGTGAAGACCTTGGCATATTCCAATTCCAGGGTCAGTTTGCGCGAACCTTCCGTGTCGTTCTTGACCAAGAGATGGTAACCCTGCTGAGGCTGAAACAAGATCCTGGCTGGCTGCCCCTCGATGCTGGCCCCGCGAATCGCCGCATCGCTCAAGCGGAGTGGCACTTCATGCCAACCGGCACTCAACAACTCAATCTGGACGCTCGCCTGGACGTTGATCACATCGCGCGCCACGGTGGCTTCGCTGGCAATCTCGGTGATGATGGCTCCCAGCGGCGGTCGCTCGTCAGCCGGTTTCGGTTCAGCCGCTTGCGCCTTGCGCCACAGTTCCTGAAACTTTTCATAGGGAAGAAAGACGCCGCGTCCCTGTTCCTCGAAGACCTTTTGCAGTTGTTTGTAGGGGATATAAATCGTTTGCTCGCGCCAGGTGGTTGTGGCCGAAGGCGTGCTCGCGTTGTCGGGTACGATCAGGATGGGCGGCAAGGCCGCAGCGTCAGAGGGTTCCTGAGCTCGACACATGACAGCACCGCCCAGTAACACGAGGAATCCTAGGGCGACATGAAGAAGTGGCTTCATCGGATCTGTTCCTTGCAGGACCGTGGACGAGTCGTGTTACCGGTGAGTTGCACCGCCACGCGCCGGCGAAACGCTGAGCCCGTCCGCAACGTGGCGATACCTGCCGATTAGACGATGCAACGCGGAGTTTGGTTTTTACCTACCGCACTACGCCAAACCGGTTGGTGAAGTTTACGTTGCGAACCATCACGACCCCGCAGTCACGAATTCGGCGGCCGCGTGGCCTCAAGGCCGGACAAACGGTAGGAGGCGGTTCGCCGTTACACATGGAACAATCGGCGTCCTGATCGGCCATCGTGACGTAGGTTGAACTAAGTCAGTTCACCGATTCGAATTCGTCAACGCTATGACTCACGACGAGCCCTCTGCCGAACATCCGTCCCAACTCAGGGTCATCCTGCTATTGGCCGTGAGCCTCATGGTGGGTATGGTCGTCGCCTCGTGGGTTACCCAGCGCGACAAAGCACGAGATTCGTCGAGCACTCCACAAATTGAACAGCCCATGTCCATGCTTGCGGATCGACCGTAGACATGCGGGAGAGTCGTACCGAATGAGCGCGTTGGCGATTCTCCTAACCTCGGTACCGTTCAGCGAGAGTGATAGATCTCGCGATGAATGTGGATACCTTGGCCCGCCGGCAATCCGTAGTAAGGCATGCCGTAGGGTGAAGGCCACCCGAAGCCGTATCCGGGGACAAAGTAGTTGGGCGGATAGACGGGATAGAACTCGACACGCTGGTTGATCACGGTACTCGACGTGGAAGGATACCAGCGGCGATTGGTGGTTGGACCACCCCAGTGTCCGGCGGAATATTGACCGCCGGAGAATTGCTGTCGCTGTCCGTAGTGCTGCTGAAGTGCTTGTTGATTCGCGACCGCCTCACGGCGTTGTCTGGAGAAGTGATCGTTGGATTGGGCCGACGCCTCAGAGACCACAAACGGGGCGGCGACCAGAGCCAAAATCAGAGCTGAGCGTGTCATGGCGATATCCCTCGCGAAGGTATGAGTTCCAGATCCGTTTCACCAGGACAATCACTAGAGGCATTTTTCGCGCCGATTGCAAGGCAGTTTTATAAACGCTGGTTTTCAGGGAACTTGTGGCGGCATGGCGAGTTCCACCGGCGAAGTACTTGTCGTCAATTGGGTAACTCGCCGCCTCATCTCGACTGTACGTCAGCCTTTCCAGGCTGACCGTCAGGCTAGCTGTCGTCACGGTAACTCGCCTCCTCATCTCGACGGCGAAAATCTTGAAGTTGTTGGACGAAACGCAGTGAACTCGACATACTGTTCTGCAAGTGAGTTCCCGAAACCGACAAGCCCATTGAGAATCTCGAAGTGCCTCGTTCCCTCCACTCGACGATTGTCTGCTTCGCCATCTTGTGCGTGCCCAGTGCCTCGGCGGAGAACTGGCCTGGGTGGCGCGGTCCACGTGGGGATGGATCGAGCAGTGAAAAGCACCTACCAACCGTTTGGAACGGCACCACTGGCCAAAATATCCGTTGGAAAGTGCCGCTGCCGGGCGAAGGTCACGCCTCGCCGATCGTCTGGGGAGACCGCATTTTTGTTGCAGCATGCCTGCCCGAACAACAACAACGCGTGCTGATGTGCCTTGATCGAGCCACTGGGCAGACCCTATGGCAACAAACGGTGCTGGAGTCTCCTCTGGAATCAAAACACAACCTCAACAGTTTCGCTTCCGGAACCCCTGCTACCGACGGCGAGCTGGTATACGTCACCTTTCTCGAAGTGGATGGCCAACTCGTGCCGGCTCCGAACGTGGGCAACTCGCGGCTGATCACGCCAGGCACCATGGTTGTGGCGGCGTATGACTTCGATGGCCAACGCAAGTGGCAAGTCAAACCGGGCAGCTTTGTCAGCGCGCATGGTTTCTGTAGCTCGCCGGTGCTGTACGAGAATCTGGTCATCGTCAATGGTGACCACGATGGTGATGCTTATGTGGTCGCCTTGGATCGGCAGACGGGTGAAACCGTTTGGCGTGTGGAACGCGAACACAAAACTCGCAGTTACGTCACGCCGATCATTCGCGAGGTGGGTGGCCGAGTACAAATGGTCATGTCGGGCAGCAAGAGCATCGTCAGCTACAATCCGAGCAACGGCGAGCGGCATTGGGAAATCGATGGACCCACCGAGCAGTTCGTGGCCTCGATGGTATTTGATGGCAATCTGTTCTTTATGGCGGCTGGGTTTCCGGACTATCACGTGATGGGCATTCGCCCCGATGGTCGCGGCGACGTCACCGAGTCCCATATCTCGTGGCACCAAACATCGGCACGCTGCTATGTCCCGTCGCCCGTGGTTTTGGATGGCTTCCTGTTGGTGGCCGATGATCGGGGCACGGCCAACTGCTTTGATGCCGTAAGCGGAGAGGCACTTTGGAAGGAAAGGTTAGGCAAACACTACAGCGCGTCGCTGGTCCATGCGAATGGACTCGCCTACTTCATCTCGGATGAAGGCATCACGACCATCGTTCGCCCTGGACCCAAACTCGATGTGGTTGCCGAAAACCCGCTGGGCGAATACTGTTTTTCTTCGCCCGCCATCAGCGACGGACAACTGCTGATCCGCACCGAACACCACCTATTTTGCATTGCGGACGAGGCGGCATCGGGCGGATAACGGGATCG